>JADFNY010000080.1 GCA_022563115.1 Acidobacteriota bacterium
AGAGTGGCGACCAGGGCCGTGCCCGCAGCAGCCTTCCCCGCCTGCGGGCCCGCTACGTCGTCGAGACCGAGGAGTGGGAAACCTTCGAGATTACCGAAGACTCGGCGAGCATCGAGTTGTTGGCGACGGGGTTGAGCGCCGTCAGGACCGACGACCTGGAAACGGCCGAGGCTGCTCGAGACGCTCTCGAAGACAACGCCCGCGGCGGCACGAACCGGATCATGTATTTGCAGGTTGCCGCATCGATCTTGGCGGCGCGTGGCGAAGCCGAAGAGGCCGTCGCGCTAATGGGAGAGGCCGCCGAAACCGCCCTCGGCCTGCGGCCGCCGAACGGCGCCGCCAACCCGGTGAAACCGACGTTCGAGCTGTACGGCGAGATTCTCCTCGAGCTCGGCCGCTACGAGGACGCGATCGAGAAGTTCGAAACCTCGTTGTTGCGCATGCCGAACCGCGCCCGCTCGGTCCTCGGCCTCGCCCGCGCCCACGCCGCAGCCGGCAACGAGGAGGCCGCCGCCGAACACTACAAGAAGCTCATCGAGATCCGCGAGGGCCGCCACGCGCTGCCCGACTACCAGGAAGCAATGCGGTTTCTCAAGTAACCCAGGAGCGGTAGCAAACTCGCAACTGGTCGCGCTACTCCTGACGATCGAGGAGGTCTGAGATGCGCAGTTTCGTAGTAGCCATTGCAGTGTTCGCAGGCGTTGCTGGCGCTGCGTCGCCGATCGTGGCAACGAGTGGGTACGCCTCAGGTTCATGGTCGCAGGCGCCCGTATATGAGTACGTCTTGTTAGCCACGTCGCGAACCTCGACGTTGGAGGAAGAACTCAACGCCTCAGCGGACGCCGGTTTCCGGTTCCAAGATGTAATGGGTGGCGAAACAGCATTCGGAGGGAACGAGGTCGTGGCAGTAATGTCCCGAGTTGAAGGTGGTGAACCCGGCAGGTACGAATACAAGCTGCTGGCAACGAGTAGAACCAGCACGATGCAGAATGAGGCGCAGGAAGCAGCCGATGCCGGGTTTCGCTACGTCGGCCAAACGATCTTCAGCAGCACATTTGGTGGGAAAGAGGTAGTTCTTATCGTGGAGCGCGATCGCGAGTCTGAGCCCGTGCCGTTCGAAGTGAAACTGCTCGCGACTAGCAGGACCGGCACGATGCAGAGGGAGCTCGAAGAGGCCGGCGCGGCTGGGTTCGAGTTCGTGGGCTTTACGGTTGCGTCGACCCGATTTGGGGGAAGTGAGGTCGTGAGCATCATGAGGAGGCCTCGGGAGAGATGATCTCTTTGCTGCGCGGGTTCGCGATTGCGATTCTTCTGTTTACTCAGCTTATTCCCGAGGGCACCGAGCTACCGTAGGACGGTGAGAGCGCGTACCTTTCGTGGTCCGCGGAGAGAGCGATGGAGCTTGCGACAGCCATGCGCGTCAATGGGCGTGTTGGCGGGTGGAGGTGGACCCGCGAGAGGGTTCGGGCGTGCGAATCTACGAAAAAGAGGGGGCGCGTCCATTGGCCCATCCCTCGGTCAATCCGGGAGCGGGCGAGGAACATCGCGGGGCGAACAAACTAAGGCGGCCTCGGCCGTGCTCCGGTCGCTCGCTCGTGTAGGGGCGATGCCCGCTCCGGCTGAGGGCCGATCTGGGTGCGGGACCGACCCCGAGACTCAGCGGCTGGCCCACTTGGCCGCTTTCTGCTCGACCCAATCCATCGGGGTAAAGATGATGCACGCAAGATCTGTGCGTTTGCCGAAGACAAGACTCGGGATCGCCATGACCTCGCAACCCGGATCACCGAGGAATGCGATCAGGACCAGGGAGATCCCGACGAACAGCAGCGCTGCGACCCTCGCCCAGCTCGGCCCAAAGAAAAAGAAGACGGCGACCGGCGCGACCGCGAGCACCGCGCCAATCCATCGATTCAGGTGCGGTACAAAGGTCGAGACCAGATAGTGAACGAGTGTGTAGAAGACGACCACAGCCGCGGCGGCAGCAACCGTCTTCACGATCCAAACCGCGTCCTCGATCCAGAAAATGCGCATGGATTCGAGCACGAGCAGCAGTCCGAGCACGAACCGCGCCACCCTGCTGAGCGGCGTCGCTTGCGGAACTTGAGTGGATTCGATGTGGCCGTCGGCGTTCATGAGCTCCTCCCGGAGGTTGCTGTGGGTCCTCGAGTCAACGAATCTATAAGTACTACGTTTGTAGTTATTAATCAACTACGTCTGTAGTAAATGGTCGGCGAGGCGCCCGCACAGCTTTTTAGCGATCCGATGAAACCTCCGCGATGAGGTTTCCGTAATATTGTGTACGATGCACAGAAAATCTGACCCCCGAGCCTCGAAACAGATCCCGACGCTCGCCGAGAAGCTTCTCCTGCTCTTCTCTCCGGCCGACGAACGCGATGGACTGGCGGGAGATCTGGCGGAGGAGTACCTCCGCCACCGGCTGCCGACCGACGGAAGGTTGCGGGCCTGGCGTTGGTACTGGGGACAGGTACTCCGATCGCTGATTCCAGGGCTCGCGCGCCCGCAGCCCGACTTCTCGGAACACCCTTCCTCATCCAGCCGCGTGGCGGGCGCCCGCGGCGGGCCTCCAAATAGGGGCGAACTCTTGAGCGACTATCTCCACGACATCCGCTACGCAACCCGCATGCTCATCAAGAGCCCCGCGTTCAGCGTCATCACCGTGGTCACTCTGGCGCTGGCGATCGGCGTCAACAGCGCCATCTTCAGCATGATCAACGTCGTGTTCTTCAGTGATATCCCGATCAGGGACGGCGACACGGTCGGTTTCTTCTACATGCAGAACCCGGAGCGCGGCTTCGTCCGCCAGTCGATGTCGCTGCCCGATTTCCTCGACTACCGGGAGGGGATCACGGCGTTCGAGGGCATCGCGGCGCTGCGCCAGGAAACGGCGGTCCTGACGGGCACCGACGAGCCCATCCGGACCGTCGTCGCCACCGGAACCGCCAACATCTTCGACTTGTGGGGAACGCAGCCGGCGCTGGGACGTGGCTTTCTGGAGGGCGAAGACGAGCCCGGTGCCCAACCCGTCGTGATCTTGAGCAACGGCCTGTGGCAACGGCGTTTCGCCATGGATCCGGACGTCCTCGGCCAAACCATCTCGTTGGATGGCCGGCAAACGACGATCATCGGCGTGATGGGCACCGAGATGGAGTTCGGCGACATGTCGCGCATCGACCTCTGGACACCGATGGAGATCGATCGAAGCGGCGAGGGACGGGACCGGCGCGACCTCTTCGTCACCGCTCGGCTCGCCCCCGGCATGACGCTCGAGACCGCCCGGTCCGAAGCCGCGATCATTGCCCAGCGGCTGGAGCGGGACTACCCGGAGAGCAACGGGGGTTGGCTTCCGGACATTCAGTCGTTCACGGAAGGCCTCGCCGATGCCAGTTTCTGGACGATTCTCACGCTGTTGATCATCATGGTTGGGTTCGTGATGCTGATCGCGTGCTCCAACGTGGCCACGATGACGATGGCTCGTTCCACCGCACGGGCCCGGGAGATCGCCCTACGATCGGCACTGGGGGCCGGGCGGTTCCGACTACTCCGTCAGCTGATCACCGAGGGGGCCATGCTCTCGATCGCCGCCGGCGCCCTCGGCTTGGCGGTCGCCCGCGGTACCCTCGAGGGCCTGGTGTGGATGGCAGGAGACAATTCCGGCATCTCCACCTTCTTCCGGATGTTGTCGATCGATCGCAACGTCCTTGCCTTCACGCTCACGGTCGCGCTGCTCGCTCCCCTGCTGTTCAGCCTCCTGCCCGCACTTCGCGCCACCCGGCAGAGCCTGACCGACACCCTGAGCGAGGCCGGGGCGCAATCTTCGGGAGGCCGCAGCGCGCTGCGCGGACGGCGATTCCTGGTCAGCGCCCAGGTGGCCCTCGCCCTGTCGCTGATGATCGTCGCCGGAATCCTGGCCCGCTCGATGATGGAAGTGCGCACCCTCGATCTAGGCTACGACGGCGAAACGCTCCTGACGATGCGCGTCGACCTGCCGGAAACGAAGTACGCCAATGCCCCTCTGCAGCAGGAATTCTTCCGCGCCGTGATCGAGCGGCTCCGAGCCCATCCTGAAATCGACGCGGCCGCCTGGGTGAGCCGGCGGCCGATGGCAACGCAGGCCGCGCGCGGCGCCTTTCAGATCAGCGGCCGAGTCGAAGAGGATCCGGAGCGCCTGCCGTGGGCCGGAGTTGTGGTTGCCGACGCTGAGTATCCGGACATCCTCAACCGGTGGATCCTCCGTGGGCGCGGTATCCGAACAACGGATACGGAGGATTCGCTTCCGGTGGTGCTGATCAACGATGAAACGGCGGACCGCTACTGGCCCGAGGAAGATCCCGTCGGTCGGCGCATTCAGCTCGCCGCGGACACCGGATCGGAGCGTTGGCTCGAGGTCATCGGCGTGCTCGCCAACGACGAGCCGACCGACTCCAACATACCTGCGCGGCCGGTGATCTTCGTACCCTTGCAACAGAACCCACGCTCCAGCATGGCCCTCATCGTCCGGCCGCGCGGCGCCGCCCTCCAGGCCGCGCCGCTCGTTCGCGAGCTGATTTGGGAAGTAGACCCCGATCAGCCAGTCGCCGACGTGCGTACGATGCGCCAGGTGTTCAACGATGCGTTCGCCGGGCTCGACGCTGTGATGGCGATGCATACCGGTTTCGCGGCCTTCGCGATGTTCATGGCCGCCGCCGGAATCTACGGCGTGATGTCGTTTGCGGTTGCCCAAAGAACCCGCGAGTTCGGCATCCGCATGGCATTGGGAGCCACCGGCACCGACGTTCGCTCGATGGTGATGCGCAACTCACTACTGCTGATCGTGAGCGGCACGATCGTCGGATTGCTTGCCGGCTACGCGCTGGGAACGGTCCTGGCGAACGGTGTAGAGGGCGTCGCCGCCGACGATCCGCTAGTCTTCGTCGTGGTCGCAGCGCTTCTCATGGGGGTGGCCCTGATCTCGATCTACATCCCGGCCTGCCGCGCCACCCGCGTCGATCCGATGATCGCGCTTCGAGCCGAGTGAGACCGTGACCAAGAGCGCCTATCTGGGCGAGTTCGAGCTCGTTGTGATGGCGACCCTCGTGCGCCTCGGCGACGCCGCCTACGGCATGCGCCTGCGGCGCGACATCGAAGAACGTACCGGCCGCGCCGTCTCGATCGGCCAGGTGTACGCCACCCTGCGGCGGCTTAAGGGCAAGAGCTACGTCTCGACCTACATGGGCGAGCCCTCCGCCGAACGCGGCGGCCGCGCCAAGCGATACTTCCGCCTCGAGGCGGCGGGTTCCGAGGCCCTCGAGCGGTCGCGCAGCATGTTCCTGAAAGTCCTTGCCGACCTGCCCAATCGGCCGGCCTGACTCGGTCCCCGGTTCGGGATGCCGTGCAGTCAGAGAGGTCAGGCTCCCATGTTCACGCGGACGCCGCGCTTCCTGCCTTGCACCTCTCGAGCTCGTCGACCACATCGTCGAGACGGGAAAGCCGGCGCCAAACAGGGTTCTTGTGACCGGATTTCCGCCGTGAGAAGCGATCGTAGTGTCGTCCACCATGACGTCGAACTGACCAGTCTTGCCGGGCTCGACGACGGCGTCGATGTGGAGCCGTTGCTTGATGAAGGCGACGAGACTCGCCGCCTTGATCTCGGAGCGGCGTCACGTGGGGCAGGAACGGATCTTGATCTGCATGTCGTCTCCAGCGGTTGTCGTCGATGCGCGCATCGTAACCACGCCGTGGCCGGTGTCAATGACGATTGAACGGCACGTCCACCTGGGCGATGGTGGCAGGCGATGGTGGCATCGGAAAACACCACCCGGTGGTTCCGAACCGGCAGGGGCCATTGGCGTGTGGGCCTCGGGAATGACCTTCTGATTCGACGACACGCGGACGAACCCACTCTGGGTGAGCGGGCAGGTCGCCCATTCGCGCTCGTGGTTGCCCTCTATGTCCACCGCATGGTGCTTTCGATCCCGGACAGCACGTAGAATGGCGCCCAGTGAACATCAGCGAGCTCAGCGACTGGATCATCGCCAACGAGCCGACGGTTCGTTTGAGCGCTTTTCTCGGTGTGTTCGGAGCGATGGCGCTATGGGAGCTGGTCGCCAAGCGCCGTCACCTGCGGGCGCCGAAGGGCAGCCGCTGGTTTGCGAACCTCTCGCTGGCGGTGGTCAACACGCTGGCGATGCGTTTCCTGCTGCCGGTCGCAGCGATCGGCGTCGCGACGGTCGCCGCGGAACGCGGCTGGGGGCTGCTCAACAACGTGACGATCCCCTCCCCCGTCGCCGTCGCTACCTCGGTCATCGTGCTGGATCTTGTCATCTACCTGCAGCACGTCATGTTCCACGCCGTCCCGGCACTGTGGCGATTGCACATGGTGCATCACGCCGACGTCGACTTCGACGTCACCACCGGCTCGCGCTTTCACACCATCGAGATCGTATTATCGATGGGAGTCAAGATGGCCGCAGTCGCCGTGCTCGGACCTCCGGTCGTTGCGGTGGTGATCTTCGAGGTGGTGCTCAACGCCACCTCGATGTTCAACCACGCCAACGTGCGGCTGCCACTGGCCGCCGATCGGGTGCTGCGTTGGATCGTCGTCACCCCCGACATGCACCGCGTGCACCACTCGGTGACGCGGCGCGAGTGCAACAGCAACTTCGGCTTCAGCCTTCCGTGGTGGGACCGACTTCTCGGCACCTATCGCGATCAACCCGCCGCCGGTCACGAGCAGATGCAGATCGGCGTTTCCCACGTTCAAGAGACGCGGCAGCCGCTCCATTGGTTGCTTGCGCTGCCGTTCATCGGCTCGACCGGCGACTACCCGATCAACCGCCAGGTGTTCGAGCGTGGCGACGAGTCTCCGGGACCGGAAGCAAGAGGGCGTGGCGACGATCTCCCGGAGCGGCAAGCGAAACGACGGTGACCTCCCCATCAGCCGACCCATCGGCGGCGCCTTCTCGCCGCCTCATGTCGCTCGACGCCCTGCGCGGGTTCGACATGTTCTGGATCGTCGGCGGCGAAGGGATTGTCCACTCGCTCGCCGACCTGACCGGTTGGGCGCTGGCGATCTGGGCCTCGACCCAACTTCGGCACGTCGAATGGGACGGGTTCGTCTTCTACGACATGATCTTCCCGCTGTTCCTCTTCATCGCCGGCGTCGCGATGCCATTCTCGTTGACCCGGCGGGCCGAGCGCGGCGAGGACAGGAAGAAGTTGATGCTCCACGCCGTCCGCCGCGGCCTGATCCTCGTGGTCCTCGGCATCATCTACAACAACGGTCTGTTCCGCGTAAGCTTCGCCGAGACCCGCTTTCCGAGCGTGTTGGGCCGCATCGGGCTGGCGTACATGTTCGCCGCGCTGATCGTTGTAACCACGAAGTTGCGCGGCCAGGTGATGTGGTTCGTCGGGCTGCTGGTCGGTTACTGGGCAGCGATGAAGCTGGTACCGGTTCCCGGCTTCGGCGCCGGTCAGCTCACCGTCGACGGGAGTCTGGCCGGCTACGTCGACCGGACGTTGCTGCCGGGGAGGTTGTACCTGGGCGTGCACGACCCGGAGGGGTTGCTCTCCACGATTCCGGCGATTTCCACCGCCCTGCTCGGCGTGTTCGCCGGCACTCTGCTGCGCCGAGAGGTACCCGGAGAAACGCGCCCACGAAAGGCGCTGATGCTCGCCGGCGCCGGTGTCGGGTGCCTCCTGATCGGCTATCTGTGGGGCTTCGCGTTTCCGATCAACAAGAACCTCTGGTCGAGCTCGTTCGTGCTGTTCGCCGGCGGCTGGAGCCTGCTGTTGCTCGCCCTGTTTTACCTCGTGATCGACGCGTGGGGATACACGAAGTGGGCGCTCTTCTTCGTCGTCATCGGCATGAACTCGATTCTGATCTACATGGCCGGCAGCTTCATCGATGTTGCCTACACGACGAACTTCTTCTTCGAGGGCTTGCTGTCGCCCTTCGGTGCCGGCCAGCGCGTGCTGTGGTGGATCGGCTTTGTCCTGGTGGAATGGGCCTTCCTGTATTTCCTGTATCGAAAAAAGGTCTTCCTGAGGATCTAGATGAGGCGGCCGGCGCGGGCTTGCTCCACGATGGCGGCCATCCGCTCGGCTTCGGCGCGGGCGGTTTTTTCACCTTCCGGCGTCAACCGATACACCCGCCGGCGGTCGTCAGCCGCGGGACTCTCCTCGATGAGCCCTGCGTCGCGTAGCTCCTTGAGCGTGCGGTAGAGGGTGCCGGGGCCGAGGATCACGTTGCGTCCCGCGTCCTCGTTGACCGCCTGCATGATGCCGTAGCCGTGCAGCTCGGCTTCGTTGAGCAGCAGCAGAATCCGAAAGATCAGCGGCCGCAACGGCCCTGCGCCACCGTCATGTTCAGCCATGGTCGTTACTCCGCGCGCAAGGCGACGACCGGATCGGTAGCGGCGGCGCGGCGCGCCGGCAGCCAACAGGCCACCGTCGCCACCGCCATGAGAATACCGGCAATCGTCAGATAGGTTGCCGGGTCGAAGGGGCTGATCCCGAACAACAGACTGTTCAACAGTTGGGCGACACCAGCGGCACCGAACAGCCCGACCAGCAGGCCGGCGCCGGTGAGCCGCAGGCCGCGCATCACCACCATCCGCCGCACCTGTCTCGGCTCAGCGCCCAACGCCAGGCGAACACCGATCTCGCGCGATTGCTGCGCCACCGAGAAGGCCAGCAACCCATACAACCCGATGGCGGCGAGGAGGATGCCGACGAGCCCGAACGCCCCGACCAACACGGCGGCAAGGCGGCCGGGAAGCATCGAGATCCCGACAAGCTCGGGGTACGGCACGATGAAGGCGGGGGGGAGGACGGGATCGAGGGCCCGGATACGGTCGCGGACGGTCGTGATGGCGGCGGCGTTCGTCGCCCGAACGAGCAGCGCCGGGTCGCCGCCGAACTGCGGCCACGACGTATACACGAGCATCCGCGCCGGTTCGCTCGCCGAGCGGATCTTGCTGTCGCGGGCCAGGCCGACGACTTCGGCGTCGATCGGCTCGGTCAGGCTACCGAGGCCGAAGTGCTTGCCGATCGGGCTCTCCCCCGGCCAGGCGAAGTTCGCCAGCGTCTCGTTGATGATGACCACCACCGGCGCGCCATCGACATCGCCGGCGTCGAAGTCTCGTCCGGCGAGCAGCGGAATCCGCACCGTGTCGAAGTAGCCCGCTGAGATGCCCGCCCGTTCGACCCTCTGAAACCCGTCACCCGGCTCGGCGGCGCGTCCGGGCAAGACGATCCGGGTCTGCGAGTTCGACAGCGCCAGCGGCGGTACGTCGATCAGGGAGGCGCTCTCGATGCCCGGGGTCTGCCGCGTCTGCTCGAGGGCTTCGGCAAAAAACCGCCCGGACTCCTCGGCCGAGCGACCAGCCGCACCCGTATCGACAAAGAACACCGTCACACCCTGCGGCTCGAGCCCCAACTCGGCGCCGCCGGCCTGCCCTAGCGACCGCACCAGCAACCCCGCGGCAACCAGCAAGACCACCGTTCCGGCGACCTGGGCGAGCACGAGCGCGTCACGCAACCGGCCCTTCTTGCCCGGCCGCGTTGCCGACTCCTTGAGCGCCGACACCAGATCGCCACGGGTTGCGTGCAGCGCCGGCGAGAGCCCGAAGATCAGCCCGGTGATCCCGGCCACCGCCAGCGCGAAGGCGAGGACGCTGAGATCCGGCCGCATGTCGAGGTCGATCTCGATGGGAATCGGCAGGCTGACCGTCGCCAGCAACCGGGTCGACCAGAACGTGAGGATCACGCCGAACACCCCACCCAGAGCGAACAAGACGGTGCTCTCGGTCAGCAGCTGCGCCACCAGGCGCGACCGCGTCGCCCCCATCGCCAGCCGGATACCGATCTCTCGGGAGCGCGCCGCACCGCGTGACAGCAGCATGTTCGCCACATTGACCGCCGTAATGGTCAACAGAACACCCGCGACGACGAACAGCGCCCCGAGGAAGGCCGCCAGCCGCTGCCGGGCAGCGGGGAAGAACGGCGAGTAGCCCAGCACGTCGACGCCATACCACGTCTCGCCCCGCTCCTCGGCGAACGATGCGCCCGCAGCATCGAGGGCCGCCCGGCCCTGCGCCGCGGTTTGGTTGGGAGCCAACCGGCCGACCAACTCGAGGCCGGTATGAGCCTTCTCCTCCGACAGGTCGGTGGCCCCGAGCACCAGGCCCTGGGCCGACAGCGGCACCCAGAGGTCGGCGGAGAACACCGCCAGATGGCCGTGGAAGCCGGGCTCGGCCACACCGACCACGGTGAAGTCCTTGCCGTTGATAACGACCTGGCGGCCGACGATGTCGGGCTCGGCGACGAATCGCTGTTCCCACAGCCGATGGCTGATCACGGCGACTGGATCCTGGCCGGGCACCACGTCCTCCGCCGGCCCGAAGAACCGGCCCATCACGGGCTGGGTGCCCAACACCTGAAAGTAGTTGCCCGAAACGATCGTCGCCGACGTGCGCGCGACGACATCATCGACGGAGAGGCCGCCGTCGAAGAGGTCGAACGCGGCCAGCTCCTCGAGTGCGCCGGCGGCGGCAAGCTCCCGATAGTAGGGAATACCGAACGCGTGAAAGCTGGTCCCTTCACTGTCGATGCCGTGCACGGTCACGAGCTCGGCGGTCCCGTGCACCCCGGCCGGCGGCCGCAACAGCAGCGCGTTGACGGCGCTGAAGATGGTGGCGGTGGCGCTCACACCGATCGCGATCGTCAGGCTGGCGATCAGAACGAACATCGGCTGGCGCCGTAAAATACGCAGCGCGAAGCGCAAATCATGCAGGTGAACTCCCATCGGTGATCTCCTCCGAGACAGCGCGCCGTGACGGCGGGCCCAGGTGCGTGGAGTCTTGCGGAGAACATCCCCGGGGATCGATGCGACGATCAGATCGGCCAGCACGCGCGACCAGACGCGAAGCGTCGGGAAACGCGCGCCGTCGGCACGAGCATCGGCCACCATGCGGCCAAGATCCGCGACCATATCGTCGCCGTACTCGACGCGCAGCGCGCGCGGGTACAAACTCAGCAGCCGGCGATAAATACGCCCGGAACCGCGCCTCATGCGGGGCACTCCACGGCTAGATATATCCACATATGGATATACCTACTCTACAGGAGCCGAAAGGTTTCATCCAGCCGCGAAAAAGTAGCGCGAATGG
>JADFNY010000081.1 GCA_022563115.1 Acidobacteriota bacterium
GCCTTGGCTCGGCTTGCGCGGCGGCAAGGGGGTCGCCACCTTGCTGGGAGCCTTCGGTCTGCTCGTGCCCGTGCCGACCGCGGTCGGGGCCGGGGTCTTGGTGGTAACGGCGGCGGTCGGCCGTATGATGTCGCTGGCGTCTCTCCTCGGTTCGACGGCATTGGTGGTCACCGCGTGGTTGCGTGACGAGCACAGCTACTCCGTTGCGGCCGCGTCGCTGGCGGCGATCGTCATCTTTTGGCGCCACCGGGAAAACATCCGACGCATGACACGGGGAGAAGAAGCGAAGCTCGGAGGGGCACGATCATGAGCATTGCAGCGATCGGACGCAGGCGATGGTGAGCGAGCCCGCAACCAACGCGCAGCCCCGAGAGCGATGGAAAATCGCGGTCCTGGGAGCCGGCTCGTGGGGCACCGCTCTCGCGGTTCATGCGTGCGCGGCGGGCCACAACGTCACCTTGTGGGCGCGGCGGCAGTCGGTCGCCGATGCGATGAGCCGCAGCCGCGAGAACGCCGACTATCTTCCGCGCTGCGAGCTTCCGGAATCTCTCGTCGTCAGCGCCGACGCTGAAGCGAGCATGGCCGAGGCCGACCTGGTGATCAGCGCCATCCCGTCGCGCTACCTGCGCCCGGTCTGGGACGGGATTGGCTCCACTTTCCCGCCCGGGGCGCACTTGGTTTCGGCGACCAAGGGGTTGGAGGACGACACCGGGCTGCGGATGAGCGAGGTGCTTGCCGAATACACCGGCGGGGCGGAAGACTCGATCGTGGCTCTGTCCGGTCCCTCGTTTGCGGCCGAGCTCGTCGAAGGGCACCCCACGGCGGTGACCCTGGCATGCGCCGACCTGGCGGCGGCCGAAAGAGTCCAGACCTGCCTGAGCAATGGCCCGTTGCGGGCCTACCGCAACGCCGACATCATCGGCGTCGAGCATGGCGGGGCGCTCAAGAACGTCATCGCCATCGCCACCGGGATCGCCGACGGGCTCGGCTTCGGCACCAACTCGCGCGCCGCCCTGATCACACGGGGCCTCAAGGAGCTGACCGGTCTGGCGGTCGCCCGCGGCGCGATGCCCGCCACTCTGATGGGGTTGGCGGGTCTCGGCGACCTGGTGCTGACCTGCACCGGAAGGTTGAGTCGAAACCGTCACGTCGGCGTCGAGCTTGGCAAGGGCCGAAGTCTCGACGAGATCATCGGCAGCATGCAGATGGTCGCCGAAGGCGTCGAGACGACCGCGGCCGCATCCCATCTGGGTCGCCGGCTGGGGGTGCAGATGCCGATCACCGATGAGGTCTATGCGATCCTGCACGAAGGCAAGCCGCCGCGGGCGGCGATCGAGGATTTGATGGCACGAGCTTTGGTCGAAGAGTAGCCGAAACCCCTCTCTTGAGTGGCATCTGGCATGCTACGATCTCGCTCGTGCGTTACTCAAGGCAGGCTCTGTGTTGCATAATGTTCCTCTGCGTATCGGCGATCACCAGCGGCACCGCGGGTGCAGTCGGTGGGATGCTCGAAACCGGCGGGCTCCTGGCTGCGCGCCAGAATCCGGACGACGTCGACCCGCGTGACCTGCAGATACTGGCCATCCTTTATATCGAGGACAACCAGCCCTACAAGGCGATTCCCTTGCTCGAGCGGTCGGTCGACCTCTACCCGGAGAACGGCGAGACCTACATGTGGCTCGGCGTGGCGGAGTTCCTGACCGAACAGTTCTCCGAAGCCGAGGAGTCCTTCATGAAAGCGCTGTCCCGCAATCCGGGGCTCACCGAGACGCGCAACTACCTCGGGTTGCTGCGCTACAAGCAGGGCGACCTCGACGCGGCGGTGCGCGAGTTTCTCCAGGCGCTACGCGATCCGGTGTATCCACCGGTGTCCAAGGACCGAGTGCGCTTGAACCTGGGCAACGTTTACCTCGAGTTGGGTAACCCGGTGGCGGCCCTCGAGCACCTCGCCAACGCAGCCGGAGGGGTTGTCGACAGCGATCAGCTGTACGCGCCGCTGCACATCCAGCTCGGCAAGGCGCTCAGGGAGCTCGATCGCATCCAGGAGGCCATTGCGGCGTTCATCAAGGTGTTCGAAGTCGACGAGATGAACGTCCAGGCGCACCTCGAGCTGGGCATGGCGTACCGCGATCTGTCTCAGGTCCCGGCCGCACGCCGGCACCTGGGCAAAGTGATCGAGCTAGCGCCGGGGACGGAGGCCAGCGAGAGGGCGCAAGCGGCGTTGTCGCGGCTGCAGTATTAGCCGACCGTGGTGAACGTGTGGGGGGTCTGGCAAGTGGGACTTACGGGCGACGGCAAGGAGCGACGACGACGTGATGCAAGCCGCATCCCGGAGGAGTCGCGACGCCGCCATGCGCCCGTAACTCGCACTTGCCCGCAAGGTAACGCCGCCAACAAGGGCGCATCTGCGGCGTCGGCGCCCCTTGACGATACGCCAAGGCATCGCCGACGTCGCGGCGCCTTGCATCTGCGCCCTTGGCGGCGTTACCAGACCCATCACACGTTCACCACGGCCGGCTAGAACGTTGGTCGGCGCCCTGGGCCGCTCGCTCAGCCGCACGCGCGCCCGCCTGTCGGACGCCCTGCGTCACCTCGTCCCGTCCCAAAAGCCTGACGAAGAGACGCTCGAGGCGCTCGAAGAAGCGTTGATCGCCGCCGACGTCGGTCCGACGACAGCGCTTCGTCTGGTGGAGAACCTGCGCCAGGCCCCGGTTGACGACGAGAGCCCACCGGAGCGGTTGCGTGCGGCGATGTTGGAGACTCTGGCAAAGAGCAAGACCGAGGGCAATGGCCCGCCCGACGGCCGACCGCAGGTGATCCTGCTCGTCGGCGTCAACGGCTCGGGCAAGACGACCACTGCCGCGAAGCTCGGGGCCCGCTACGTTGCGCAGGGGCGGAGCGTCATTTTCGGCGCCGCCGATACCTTCCGCGCCGCCGGCGTCGAGCAGCTCGAGGTGTGGGGCGCGCGCCTCGATGTTTCGGTCATCGCCCACCAGCCGGGTGGCGATCCGGCGGCGGTCGTCTACGATACTTGCGAAGCGGGCCGCTCTCGTGGCATCAACGTCGTTCTTATCGACACCGCGGGCCGCCTGCACACAAAGGACAACCTCATGGCGGAGCTTTCGAAGATCCACCGGGCGGCCGCGAAGGTCATCGAAGGAGCGCCCGACGAAGTCTGGCTGGTGCTCGATGCGACCACCGGCCAGAACGGGCTACGCCAGGCAGAAGAGTTCTTGCAACACGCGGGTGTCACCGGTCTGATCCTCGCTAAGCTCGACGGCAGCGCCAAGGGAGGAGTCGCCCTCGCGATCGCCGAGACATTGGACCTGCCGATTCGGTTCGTCGGCACCGGCGAGGGAATCGACAACCTGGCCCCGTTCGACGCCGAGGCTTATGTCGATGGCCTGCTCGGCGAGGATCAATAGGTAGAAGTGGGGGACCGCCAGCACCTCGAAGAGTGCATCCGCTTGGCGTCCCAGGCCCGCGGCGCGACGAGCCCGAATCCGATGGTCGGCGCCCTCGTGGTGCGCGACGACGAGGTGGTCGGGCGCGGGTTCCACCGGTGTCCGGGCGATCCCCATGCCGAGCGCGTTGCCCTCGACGAGGCCGGCGACAGGGCGCGGGGCGCGACGCTCTACGTCAATATCGAGCCCTGCAGCCACCAGGGGCGTACGCCGCCGTGCGTCGACAGCGTGTTGCAAGCGGACATCGAGCGCGTCGTTGTTTGCACCCTGGATCCGGATCCTCGGGTCTCCGGCGGTGGGGTGGAGGCGTTGCGGGCGGGCGGTCTCCAGGTCGACGTCGGCGAGCTTGCCGATGAGGCGGCGCGGTTCAACGAGGCCTATCTGTCGTACAAGACCCGCGGTGTGCCGTTCGTCACCGCCAAGGCGGCGATCTCGCTCGACGGGCGCCTGGCGACGCGGAGCCGCGAGTCGCAGTGGATCACCGGTGAGATTGCTCGCCAGCGGACGCACCAACTGCGCGCCGAAACCGATGCGATCGCGGTCGGTATCGGCACCCTGCTCGACGACGATCCACGCCTCACCGCGCGCGGCGACAACGTCGTGGGGCCACGCTACCGGGTGGTCCTCGACACCAACCTGCGCACGCCGCTGGCCGCCAAGCTGTTGGGCGAAAGCAGTGGACGGGTGCTGTTGTTCTGCGGGCCGGATGCGGCTGCCGATGCCGAAGCCGAGCTGGGCGCGGCGGGCGCCGAGGTGGTTCGGGTACACCGCGGTGACAACGGGCTTTCTTGGGACGACATCCTCGCCGAGTTGGCGGCGCGCGAGGTCATGTCGTTGCTGCTGGAAGGGGGCAGCGCCGTGCTTACCAGCGCATTCGAGGCTGGTATAATAGGCAAGCTCTTCCTCGTCTACGCGCCTCTATTGATCGGTGGCTCCGCCGCCTTGTCGCTTTGGGGAGGCGAGGGCATCGGCGAGCTCGCGGCAGCACCGCGCCTGCGTCACGTGAGACACTTCGATCTCGGTGACGACTGGGCAGTCGAGGGATACCTTCAAGCCCCGGAGCCGCCGCTCTAGCAGGGCGCTGAGTCAGCACCCTGTTAGCGTCGAAACGCAACCTTCAACGCTGCTAAACCGAAAACGTACGAATGTTTACCGGGCTGGTCGAAGAGATAGGTACTATCACGCGCATCGAGCGTGTGCCGCACGGCTCACTCCTGCGGATCGCCACCTCCGCCGTCGCTCCGAGCCTGGCGATTGGCGACAGCGTGGCGGTGGACGGTGTCTGCTTGACGGCGGTCGAGATCGACGGTACCGACTTCGCGACCGAAGTCTCACCAGAGACGATCGCCCGCACCAACCAATCGTTCTACGAAGAGGGCACGAGGGTGAACCTCGAGCGTCCGCTGGCGGCCAACGCGCGTTTCGGTGGGCACTTCGTGCAAGGGCACGTCGATGCGGTGACCCGGCAGCGATTCCAGCGTGAAGAGGGCGACTTCGTGCGCATTCGATTCGAGATGCCGGTGGGGCTGGAGCGTTATCTAGTGCCGAAAGGTTCGATCGCGATCAACGGGGTTTCCCTGACCATCGCCGACCTGGACGAGGACTGGTTCGACGTCCAGCTCGTTCCACACACCCTGGAGCACACGAACTTGGTTTCGGACAAACGCGCGGAGGCGATGAACGTGGAAGTCGACATCCTCGGCAAGTACGTGGCCCGGATGCTCGAAGGACATCCGCAGGTGCCGGCGGTGGAGTCGATTGTCGCCATTGCGGGGGATGAAAAATGAGCTTCGCCGGGATCGAAGAAGCGATCGAGGAGATCCGGCAGGGTCGCATGGTGATCGTCGTCGACGACGAGGATCGTGAGAACGAAGGCGACCTGACGATCGCCGCCGACCAGGTTACCCCTGAGGCGATCAACTTCATGGCCAAGCACGGCCGCGGCCTGATCTGCTTGCCGATGACGCGCGAGCGGCTCGAGGCTCTGCAGGTCCCACTGATGGTCGACGACAACTCGTCACAGTTCAACACTGCGTTTTGCGTCTCGATCGAGGCAAAAAAGGGCGTCTCCACCGGTATTTCCGCCGCCGATCGCGCCGCCACGGTGCGCGCCGCGATCGATCCCGACACCCGGCCCGAAGACCTCGCCCGGCCCGGCCATATGTTCCCGCTGCGCGCCGAATCCGGCGGTGTGCTGCGGCGCGCCGGGCAGACCGAGGCGGCGGTCGATCTCGCCCGCATGGCCGGCCTGTATCCGGCCGGTGTGATCTGCGAGATCATGAACGAAGACGGCACGATGGCACGGGTTCCGGAGCTCATGGAGTTCGGCGCCGAGCACGAACTGAAGGTCATCAACATCGCCGACTTGATCCGCTACAGGCTCGGCACCGAGCGCTTCGTCAAACGCGTAGCGTCGCCGCACCTGCCGACCCGTTTCGGCGACTTCACGCTGCACGCCTACGAAAACGAGCTCGACAGCAAGGTCCACGTCGCCCTCGTCATGGGCGACGTCGCCGATGGCGAGCCGGTGTTGATCCGGGTGCACTCTGAATGTCTCACCGGCGACGCGTTCTTCTCGGCGCGCTGCGACTGCGGCCCACAGTTGGAAACCGCCATGCGGCGGATCGCCGAAGAGGGTCGCGGCATCATCGTGTATCTGAGGCAGGAGGGGCGCGGTATCGGCCTGGTCCACAAGTTGCGGGCCTACGAGCTACAGGATGGCGGTGCCGACACGGTCGAGGCCAACGAGGCCCTTGGCTTCCCACCCGATCAGCGCGACTACGGCATTGGCGCGCAGATCCTCACCGACCTGGGTGCCTCCAAGCTCAGGATCATGACCAACAACCCACGCAAGTTCGTCGGTCTTTCCGGCTACGGCCTGGAGATCGTCGAGCGCGTCCCTATCGAGATCGAGGCGACCGAAATAACGCGCCGCTATCTCGCAACCAAGAAACGGAAGCTCGGCCACGACCTGAAGTCGGTCTGACCGGGAGCCGGCGCCGAAAGACGACATGTTCGAGCACATCAGCCAACGCCTGCAGAGGACGCTGAGCATGATGCGGGGCGTGGTACGCGTCGACGAGGCGAGCCTCGGCGAGGCGCTGCGCGACTTGCGCATGGCCTTGCTCGAAGCCGACGTCAACTTCGGCGTCGTCAAAGACTTTCTCGCCGTTGTCGGTGAGCGCGCCCAGGGGCAGGAGGTGCTCGACTCGCTGAGCCCGGGCCAGCAGGTCGTCAAGATCGTCCACGAGGAGATGGTGAAGCTGCTCGGCGGCGCCCGGGTTTCGCTGCGGCTCGAGGGCGCGACGCCCCACGTCGTCATGCTTGTCGGCCTGCAAGGCGCCGGCAAAACGACGACCGCGGCCAAGCTCGGTCACCGGCTGCGGTGCAGCGGCCACTCGCCGTTGCTCGCCTCGGTTGACGTTCATCGTCCGGCGGCGCGCGAGCAGCTCGCCCAGATGGCGACCAGCGCCTCGCTACAGGCCTTCGAGGGCGACGGTGACGATCCCGTCGATCTGGCGCGGCAGGCGGTGGAGGCGGCGCGGCTCAACGGCCGCGACGTCGTTGTGCTCGACACCGCGGGTCGCCTGCACCTCGATGGAACGATGATGGACGAGGCCGCCGCGCTGGTTGAAGCCCTGAACCCGGGCGACGTCGTCTACGTCGCCGACTCCCTCGCCGGGCAGGACGCGGTCAACACCGTGAGCGTGTTTGGGGGGCGTTTGCCGCTGACCGGAACGGTGCTCACCAAGCTCGACGGTGACGCCCGTGGCGGCGTGGCGATGTCGATCGTCGCCGTCACCGGCCTGCCGATCCTCTACGTCGGCGTCGGCGAGCGCTTCGAGGATCTCGAGCCGTTCCACCCCGACCGTATCGCCTCGCGCATCCTCGGCATGGGGGACATCCTGACGCTGATCGAAAAGGCGCAGGACGCCGTGGACGTCGAGAAGACCGCGGACATGGAGAAACGACTGCGCGAAGCGACGTTCACGTTCGAGGACTTCCGCGAGCAGATGCGCCAGATGAACAAAATCGGTTCGATCTCCAAGCTCTTCGAGATGTTGCCGATGGGGCGGGGGATCGACAGCAAGGTCCTGGCCCCGGCCGAGGACGACATGCGACGCTTCAGCGCCATCATCGATTCGATGACGGCCGAGGAGCGCTGCCATCCACAAACCATCGACGGGTCGCGCCGCCGCCGCATCGCCAAGGGCAGCGGTACGCGGGTTCAAGACGTCAACCAGTTGCTCAAACAATTCAACACAGCCCGAAAGCTGATGAGGAAGCTCGGCCGCCAGCGGGGCAACCCGCTCGACATGATGCGGAGCGCGGGCTTCGGTCCATGAGCAACGGTTGTACCGTCTTGCCCTCGTCCGCAACACCCACACGCCAGATCCATCACACGTTCACCACGACCTGCCAACGGTTTCACCAGGAGGAGACACAGCGTGCTTTCGATTCGTCTACGTAGAACAGGAGCGAAGAAGAACGCGCACTACCGGGTTGTCGTAGCCGACAGCCGAGCGGCGCGCGACGGCGCCTTCATCGAGGTCCTGGGCCACTACCACCCGCGCTACGAGCCGGCCAAGGTCGTTCTCGACGTCGAGAAGATCAAGACGTGGATCGACAAGGGCGCGCAGCCGTCCGACACGGTCAAGAGCCTGATGAAGAAAGTCGAGTCGGGCGCGGTGGAGACCGAACAGCTGGTGGCGCCGTCGCGCCACCGCGACACCGTCAAACACGCCGAGATCCGCGCCACGGCGGCGGCGGCGGAGCCCGAACCGGAGCCCGAGGTCGAGGTGGCTGTGGTCGAAGAGGACGCCGGAGAGAAGGCCGCGGCCGAAGCCGTCGTCGAGGAGTCATCGGAAGTCACTGCGGTCGAAGCCGTTGCCGAGGAGTCATCGGAAGACGCCGCGCTCGAAGCTGTTGCCGAGGAGTCGTTGGATGCCGCCGCCGCCGCACCCGAGAGCGGAGACGAGGAGGCCACTGCCGAGGAGGACGACGAACAAGACAAGGAATAGCCCGGAGCGCACCGGCGACGGTGCGCCCCACACCGGGGCCGGCTGAGGCCCCGGGTCCCCCGCACACACTCACGAATTCGCCAACAGGGGAGCTGCTGCATGTTGATCGAAGAATTGGTTCGTAACATCGCCAAAGCGCTTGTCGACAACCCCGACGAGGTACAGGTCAGCGTCGTCGAGGGAGAACAGACGACGGTCGTGGAGCTGCGCGTCGATCCGGATGACCTGGGAAAGGTGATCGGCAAGCAGGGCCGCACGGCCCGCGCTATGCGCACCTTGCTGGGCACCGCCGGTTCGAAGGACAACAAGCGCGTGCTGCTGGAAATCCTGGAGTAAGGTCGTGGCCGGGGCGTCCGACCGACCAGCGCCGTCGGATCCGGCGGTCGTCGGCCGCGTCGTGCGGCCGCACGGGCTCGCCGGCGAGATCGTTGTCGATCCCGCTGATTCCGGGTCGCTACAGTTCGAGCCGGGAACACGCTTGTGGGTTGCGGGCCGCTGGTGCGAGGTGGTCAGGTCCCGGGTCCAGAGCGGGCGCTGGGTCGTGCGTCTCGGCGGCGTCGCCGACCGAGACGCGGCCGAAGCGTTGCGCGCCGAAGAGATTGCGGTGGAGGCGGCGGAGCTGCCCGAGCTGGCGAGCGGCCGCTACTACATCCACGACCTGGTCGGTTGCCGGGTCGAGGATCCGGCGGGGGCCGACCTCGGCGAGATCGTTGGCGTCGTGCCGGGGCCGCAAGACTGGCTCGAAATCGAACAGCACGGTGAGCGCAGCCTGGTGCCGATGGTCCAGCCACTGCTGAAAGAAGTGGATGTAGAGGCACGGCGGGTGGTGATCGATCCGCCGCCAGGTCTCGCAGAAGCAACGAAAGCGTAAAGACGACATGAGGGTGGACATCATCACGATTTTCCCGGGACTGTTTCCCGGGCCGCTCGGCGACGGAATCATCGGGCGCGCCATCGACCGGGGCTTGCTCGCCCTGAGGGTTCACGATCTGCGTGATTTCGCACCCGAGCCCCACCGGCAAGTCGACGACGAGCCGTTCGGCGGGGGCGGGGGCATGGTGCTCAAGCCGGAGCCACTCTTCGCGGCCGTTGAGGCGGTCGCCGCCGAGCTTACGGGGCACGGGATCGAGGCCGGTCCGGTGGTCATGATGTCTCCCCAGGGAGAGCGCTTGCGCCAGCCGAAGGCCGAGGAGCTCGCCGCCTTGACGCAGATGACTTTGCTGTGCGGCCGCTACGAAGGCGTGGACGAGCGGGTGCGTGAGCACCTGGTCGATTTCGAGCTGTCGATCGGCGACTATGTGCTCACCGGCGGCGAGCTGCCGGCGATGGTCGTCGTCGAGGCGATCACGAGGTTGCAATCGGGGGCCCTCGGCGACGCCGAAGCGGCGGCACGAGACTCGTTTTCCGGGGGGCTTTTGGACTATCCTCAGTACACCCGTCCGGCCGAGTTTCGGGGGTACTCGGCTCCCGAGGTCCTGCGGTCGGGAAATCACCAAGCGATCGCCGCTTGGCGACGGCAGCAGTCGTTGCTGGCGACGGCTCGCAAGCGCCCCGACCTGCTCGCCAATCGGACGCTATCCGAACAAGATCGAGCGTTTTTGGAAAACGAAACGAGGGAGTAGTCATCGTGGACGTCATGAAGATGATCGAGAGCCGGGGGGAGAAGCAGGACATCCCTGCCTTCGACCCCGGTGATACCGTCAAGGTTCACCACCGGGTCGTCGAAGGGGACAAGCAGCGCATCCAGGTGTTCGAAGGTGTGGTGATCGCGCGCCGCGGCAGCCGCACCAACGCCAGCTTCACGGTGCGCAAGATCTCGTACGGCGTCGGCGTCGAGCGCATCTTTCCCCTGCACTCGCCCAACATCGAGAAGATCGAAGTGATCCGGCGGGGCAAGGTTCGCCGGGCCAAGCTTTATTACCTGCGGACTCGCCGCGGCAAGGCTGCCCGCATCAAGGAGAAGCGAACCCAATAGAGCCTTTCGAGCAGGAACTGAGGCAGTCCGGCCGGGGCCGGATCGCCGGGCTCGACGAGGCGGGTCGGGGGTCTCTTTTTGGCCCCGTGGTCGCGGCCGCAGCCGTCGTCGATCCGTCGCGTGAGACCGTAGGGGTCGACGACTCCAAGAAACTCACCGCGCGGCAACGCCGTGAGTGTTTCATGGCGTTGGTCGAGGACCTCGACGATTGGTCGATCGGCATCGCGTCGGCGACCGAGATTGATCGCCTCAATATTCTTCAGGCGACACGGGTGGCGATGCTGCGCGCGGTACGGGGGCTGCGAAAACCCCCAGACTATCTCCTGATCGACGGCCGCATGGAACTCGACGTGCAGATCCCGCAGACATCCTTGGTACACGGCGACGCCCGCTGCTTCTCGATTGCGGCGGCGTCGGTTCTCGCCAAGGTGGCCCGAGACACCCTGCTGGTCGGCTACGCGCGCCGCGTGCGTGGCTATGGCCTGGGACGCAACATGGGCTACGGGACCATCGAGCACCGCCGCGCCCTCGCCGATCACGGGCCCAGTGAGTTCCACCGCCGCAGCTTTCACGTTCAAGGCAAGCTCCCCTTCACCGAGGCGGATGTGTGATCAGCGACCTGCGACGGATCGTTGCCGGGGCGGTGGTGGAAGCGGTCGCCGCGGTGACCGGTGAGACCATCGACGTTCCCGCGGTCGAAG
>JADFNY010000082.1 GCA_022563115.1 Acidobacteriota bacterium
GTTCGCTTGCCGGGACGAATCCCCGGGATGAACCCGCCGTACTTGCGCATGTTGTCGGCGACGTCGACCGGATTGAAGATGATCGCGGTATAGAAGTAGCAAAAGAAGATGATGCTCGCCGCGTACATGATCGTGTACAGCGGATGTCCCCAGGTCAGCGCCACGTTAATCGCCTGGGCCCACGGATGGGTCACGAACTGGGTGATCGTCTGCGGGAACATGATGATCGAGGAGGCGAAGATCACCGGGATGACGCCTGCCGTGTTGACGCGGATCGGCAGGTGGGTGCTCTGGCCGCCGTACATCTTGCGGCCGATGACGCGTTTGGCGTACTGCACCGGTATCCGCCGCTGCGAGCTTTCCATCAGGACGACGAAACCGGTGACGAAGACCATCATCACGAGAAGGAGCCCCACCGTGAAGACGTTCAGTGACCCGACCTCGAGCTGCGCATAGGTGTTGATAATAGCGCCCGGCAGGCCGACGGCGATGCCGGAAAAGATCAGCAGTGAGATGCCGTTGCCGATGCCGCGCTCGGAGATCTGTTCACCGAGCCACATGAGAAAGGCGGTCCCGGTGGTCAGCGTCAGCACCGCCATGAAGCGAAAACCCCAGCCCGGGTTGAGAACGAACGGCTGGGCGCCGGTTTGCGCCTCGAGCGCGAACGAGATACCGGTCGACTGCACGATCGACAGCGCCACCGTCAGGTAGCGCGTGTACCGGGTGATCTTCTTGCGGCCCAGCTCGCCTTCCTTCTGGAGCTTCTCCAAGTAGGGCCAAACGACGGTGAGAAGCTGCAGAATAATCGACGCCGAGATGTACGGCATGATGCCGAGCGCGAACACCGTCATCTGGCTCAACGCCTGGCCCGAGAAAAGGTTTACGAGGCCGAAGAAGTTGCCCTGCTGGGCGTTGAAGAACTCGAGGATGGCCTCGGAGTTGACGCCCGGAATCGGGATGTTTGCACCGACGCGAAACACCGCGAGCAGGCCGAAGGTGTACAGAACACGGTTCCGCAGGTCGGGGATCGCGAAGATATTGCGAATCGTGTCCTTCACTCGGTGGCCTCATCCTCGTCGGCAACCACCTCGGCCTCGTCAGCAACCACCTCGGCCTCGTCAGCAACCACCTCGACAACCTCGGCCTTGCTCGCCGGCGGCTCGGCAACTTCGGCCTTGCCGGCGGCAACGTGGATGACTTCCGCCTTGCCTCCCGCCGCTTCGATCTTCGCGGCAGCACTCTTGGAAAAGCGATGCGCCTTGACGGTCAGGGCGACCTCGAGCTCACCGCCCCCGAGAATGACGATGCCGTCGAAACGTCCCTTGACCAGGCCGCACTTGGCGAGCACCTCGGGATCGACGGTGCTTCCGGCGGCAAAACGTTCGAGCTGGCTCAGGTTCAGCTCGGCCCACGCCTTGCGGAAGGGATAGTTGCTGAATCCACGCTTCGGGATACGCCGCACGAGCGGCATCTGGCCGCCCTCGAAGGCCGCCTTGTGCTTGTAACCCGAGCGGGACTTGGCGCCCTTGTGGCCGCGACCGCTGGTCTTTCCGGTTCCCGAGCTACGGCCTCGGCCGACACGCTTGCGAGGCCGCCGGGCACCGGACTTGTTTCGCACCTCGTGCAGCTTCATGACTTGCCTCCGCTCGCCTTCTTCTTCTTCTTCTTCTTGGCGGTCTTGGCCTTTTTCTTGGTCGTTTTCTTGGCCGCGGTCTTCTTGGCCGCCTTTTTCTTGGTCGTCTTCTTCGCCGTCTTCGGCGCGGTCCCCGTTGCCGCGGCGGCCTCAGCCTTCTTCGGCTTCTCAGCCTCGACCGCGGCCTCGGCGGGCTTCGGTTTCTCAGCCTTCGGCGCCGCCTTGGTCTCGGCGGGCTTCAGCCTTGGTGCCGCCGGGGCCACATCGTCCCCCTCGACTCTCACCAGGTGGGCGATGGCGCGTACCGTGCCGCGGACAGCCGCATTGTCGGGTCGCTCTACGACCTGCCCGATGCGGCGCAGCCCGAGGGTCTGCAACCCCTCGCGCTGCTTCCGTGTTTGTCCGATGCGGCCGCGAACCTGGCGGATTCGCAAGACCGATGCGTTCTTTGCCACTCTCTCGCCCCCCGTTCTCTAGTCGCTGTAGCTCTGGTACGGCTGAACGTCCTCGGGGTTCAGTCCGCGCATCCTGGCGACCTGCTCGGCGTCGCGCAGCTGGCCGAGGGCGTCGAATGTCGCTTTCAGCATGTTGTGCGGGTTATGCGAGCCCAGACACTTCGTCAGGATGTCCTGGTAGCCGGCGAGCTCGACCACCGCTCGAACCGCAGCACCGGCGATGACCCCGGTGCCGGGAGAGGCCGGCTTGAGCAGAACCCGGCCGGCGCCGAAGCTTCCGATGACGCCGTGCGGGATGGTGGTCCCCATCATCGGGAACTCGCGCAAGTTCCTGCGCGCCACCTGTACCGCCTTGCGGATCGCCAGCGGGACCTCCTTCGCCTTGCCGAGCCCATAGCCGGCATGGCCGTGTTTGTCACCAACGACCACCAAGGCGTTGAAACCGAGGTTCTTGCCACCCTTGACGACCTTGGTAACGCGGTTGATCGTAACAACGTTGTCCTGAAGCTCGTGCTCCAGCGAATCCGGATCGATTCGATCGATATGGCTCATGGTCAGACCTTCTCTGCTAGAACTCGAGACCGACTTCGCGTGCGGCATCGGCAACGGCGCGGACACGACCGTGATAGGCGTAGCCACCGCGGTCGAAGACGACCTTGCCGATACCGGCGGCCTTGGCGCGCTCGCCGAGCATCTTGCCCGCCGCGGACGCCGCCGGCACGGTGGCGCCATGCTTGAAACCCTGCTCCTTGAACGAAGACTCCTGGGTCGACAGGGACACCAGGGTCTTGCCCTCGACGTCGTCGATTACCTGTAGGTGCAAATGACGGTCGGAGCGAAACACGACGAGGCGGGGCCGCTGCGCGGTGCCGCGCACGCGGCGGCGGATTCGCTGCCGCACTCCGGCCCGCCGAATCTCTTTCTTCTTGCGCCGCTGGATCAACATATCGCTTTAAACCCCGATGGCGCCGACGCCGGCCTTGCCGACCTTCTTACGCACGATCTCGTCGGCGTAGCGAACGCCCTTGCCCTTGTAGGGATCGGGCGGGCGAAAACGCCGGATCTGCGCCGCTGTCTCGCCCACTTGCTGCTTGTCGATTCCCTTGATCGAGATCTTGGTCTGGTCCTCGACGTCGATCTCGATACCTTCCGGCACCAGGAAGTTCACCGGGTGCGAGAACCCGAGCTGCAGCACCAGGCTCTTGCCCTCCATCTTGGCGCGGTAGCCGATCCCCTGGATGAGGAGGTCGCGCTGGAAACCCTCGTACACGCCCTTGACGGCGTTGGCCGCAAGCGCCCGCGCCAACCCGTGGTAGGCGCGAGTTTGCTTGTTGTTGTCGGCGCGCGCGAAGCGCACGATGCCGCCCTCTTCGATCATGGTGATGCCCGGCGGCACCGGGCTGGTCAGCTCGCCCTTGGGGCCGCTGATCAGCAGCGTGACGTCGTTCTGCTGGATGGAAACCCCATCCGGCAACGTGATTGGCTTCAGTCCGACTCGTGACATGGTTACCAGACCCGGCAAATGACCTCGCCGCCGACGCCGAGCTCACGGCAGCGGCGGTCGGTCAACACGCCTTGAGAAGTCGAAACGATTGCCACACCCAGGCCGTTGAGCACCACGGGAACGCCTTCCTTGTCGCAGTACACCCGGCGCCCCGGCTTGCTGACCCGCTCGATGTGCCGGATCACCGGCTCGCGGTCCTCGACGTACTTCAAGGTCAATTCGATGTTGTGGGCGTTCTCGCCCCGAGCAAGCTTCACTTCCCCGACAAACCCCTCTTCGCTGAGGATGCGAGCGATCTCCTTCTTGAGGCCCGAAGAGGGAACCAGAACAGAGTCGTGCTTGGCTTGCAAGCCGTTGCGAATACGGGTCAGCATGTCGGCAATCGGATCGGTCATCATCGTTCGTTTTCCTACCAGCTAGCCTTGCGGACGCCTGGGATCTCGCCGCGCAGGGCGCGTTGCCGGAAACAAATCCGACACATCTGGAAGCGACGCAGATAACCACGGGAACGCCCGCAGATGCGGCACCGGTTGACCTTGCGCACCTTAAACTTGGGCTTACGCTTCGCCTTCGCTATCCAAGCAGTCGTCGCCACGTTCTATCCCTGTTGTTGTTGTTGTTGGAAGGGCATGCCAAAGCCCCGCAGGAGGGCGCGGGCCGGCTCGTCGCTCTCCGCCGTGGTGCAAATCGTCACGTTCATGCCCCGAACACGGTCGACCTGGGTGTAGTCGACCTCGGGGAAAATCAACTGGTCCTTGAGACCCAGCGTGTAGTTGCCGCGACCATCGAACGCATCGGGCGGCACGCCCCGGAAGTCGCGCACTCGGGGCAGCACGATGGCGATCAGGCGGTCGAGAAACTCGAACATCCGCTCGCCCCGCAGGGTAACGGTGGCGCCGATCGGCATGCCTTCGCGCAATCGGAACGAAGCCACCGACTTGCGGGCCCGGCGAATACTGGGCTTTTGGCCGGTGATCACCGCGAGCTCGTCGACGGCACGGTCGAGCTCCTTGATGTCCTGGGTAGCGCGCCCGACGCCGACGTTGACGACGATCTTCAGCAGGCGCGGAACAGCCATCGGATTCGACAGGCCGAGCTCCTCCTGGAGCTGGCCCCGGAGCTCACCTTTGTAGAGTTCTTTCAACCGTGCAGCCATGATCAAGACTTGTCTAGCACTGCGCCCGACTTGGCGGCCACACGGACCCTGCTTCCATCCTGCAGGATCTTGCGGGCGACGCGCGACGGTGCGTTGGTTTCAGGACATACGACCGCCACGTTGCTGATGTGCAGCGGTTGCTCACGCTCGACGATCCCGCCCTTGATGTTCTTGGCGGGGTTGGTTTTTACCGACTTCTTGACCAGGTTCACGCCCTCGACGAGCACCTTCTGTTCCTTCCGGTACATCACCATGACGCGGCCGGTCTTGCCGCGGTCCTTTCCGGTGATCACGTAGACCTGGTCGTTCTTGCGGATGTTGGATCGCGGTCTCATGACTACAGAACCTCCGGCGCCAGCGACACGATCCGCATGAAACGGCGCTCGCGCAGCTCGCGCGCCACGGGCCCGAAAACGCGCGTGCCGATCGGTTCGTTCTTGGCGTCGATCAATACCGCGGCGTTGTTATCGAATCGGATGTAGGAACCGTCGCGGCGATGGGTCTCCTTGGCGGTGCGCACGATCACGGCCCGCACGACCTCGCCCTTCTTGACGGTTCCCCGCGGCACGGCTTCCTTCACCGAGGCCGAGATGATGTCGCCGACAGCGGCCGTTCTTCCAATGCTGGAGCCGCCGAGAGGCTGGATGCAGGCGATTTTGCGTGCCCCTGAATTGTCCGCAACTTCCAGAATCGTTTGCATTCGAATCATGACTACTTCCTCAGCAACCGCTGGCTACGCGTCCGGGGCGCGTTCGACGACTTCCACCACCCGCCAGCGCTTGCGGCGCGACATCGGGCGGCACTCGGCGATCCGTACGCGGTCACCGGTGCGGCAGTCGTTTTCCTCGTCGTGGGCAACGAACTTGTGGCGCACACGAACGACCTTCTGGTAGAGCGGATGGGCCGACGCGCGCTCGACCACCACGACGATGGTCTTGTCCATGCGGTCGCTCAACACGACCCCGACCTCTTCGCGACCCCGCCCTCGGGTCCTCGCGGCGCTCATCACGGGTTCTTCAGCAGCCATCAGCTCGTTCCTTCAATCGTTCCGTCTTCGGTTTCCGTGTCTTCGTCGGCGACCGTGGTCTGGGCTTCTACCGGCACCGACGGCACCGCCAACCCGAGCTCCTTCTCGCGCAGAATCGTCATTACGCGAGCAATGTCCTTGCGCACGCTACGCAGCATCTGCGGGCTTTCGATCTGCCCCGTCGTCTGCTGGAACCGTAGCTTGAGAAGCTGCTCGCGCAATTCATCCGACTTGGCCTCCAGCTCGGCGGGCGAAAGATCGCGAAGCGTGTCGGCCTTCATCCGATCTCATCCTCGAGGCGGCGTGTGAAACGGGTGCGGACGGGCAGCTTAGCGGCCGCCAACCGCATGGCCGCACGGGCAAGGTCCTCGGGAACTCCTTCCATCTCGTAGAGGATCCGGCCGGGGCGTACCACTGCTACCCACTCTTCGGGAGGACCTTTACCCTTACCCATGCGGGTCTCAGCCGGCTTCTTGGTGACCGGTTTGTCGGGGAAGATACGAATCCACACCTTTCCGCCGCGCTTGGCGTGCCGCGTCATGGCGACACGAGCCGCCTCGATCTGGCGGCTGGTGATCCACCCGGCCTGCAAGGCCTGCAGGCCGAACTCGCCGAACTTCACCACCGCCCCCCCCTTGGCCTTGCCGCGCCGGCGTCCGCGATGCACCTTGCGGTGTTTGACTTTTTTCGGCATCAACATCGTTCAGTATCTCTAGCCCCTCGCCGACGCGAACCCACTAGGCGCGCGCCTTGCGATCTTGTACGTCCAAAATCTGTCCGCGATAAACCCAAACCTTCACGCCGATCTGGCCGTAGGTCGTATGGCTCTCGGCAAACCCGTAGTCGATATCGGCGCGCAACGTGTGCAGCGGCAGCTTACCCTGCAGATACCACTCGGAGCGGGAGATCTCGAGTCCCCCCAGACGGCCGCTGCAGCGCACCTTGATGCCCTCGGCGCCGAATCGCATCGCGGTCTCGACAGCACGGCGCATGGCGCGTCGGAAAGCAACGCGGCGCTCTAGCTGCAGGGCGATGTTCTCGGCGATCAGCTGAGCGTCGAGCTCCGGCCGGTGCACCTCTTGGATATTGACGTACACCTCGCGGCTGGTCTGGCTCTCGATATCCTTCTTCAGCCGATCGACTTCGGCCCCGTTGCGCCCGATCACGATGCCGGGACGCGCCGTGTAAATATCGACTTTCAGCTTGTTTGCGGCGCGCTCGATCTCGACCCGCGACACCCCGGCGTGATGAAACCGCCGGCGGATCATGTCGCGCAGCGCGATGTCCTCGTGCAACAGGTCGGCGTAGTCACGCGTGGCGAACCAGCGCGACCGCCAATCCTGGGTGTAGCCGAGCCGGAAGCCGATCGGATGAACCTTCTGCCCCATATCAGCGCTTCTTCCCCGCCAGCTTCACCGTGATGTGGCTGGTTCGTTTGATGATCGGGAACGCCCGGCCCATGGGCTGAGGACGAATCCGCATCGGCAACGATGAACCCTGGTTGACGTACACCTCGGCGACCACCAGGTCGTCAACATCGATCCCCGGGTCGAGATTCTCGGCGTTGGCAACCGCCGACCGCACGACCTTCTCGAGATGCCGGGCGGCGCGACGATTCGTCAGCTCCAGCGTTCCCAGTGCTTCGCGCACACCACGACCGCGGATCATGTCGGCTACCAAGCGCACCTTGGTCGCGCCGCCCTTGACGTAGCGAGCCGTTGCCTCGCTGACCTTTTCCATGCTTCTTGCTTCCCCCACCTAGCGCACGCCCGCCGAGCGGTCCGACTTTCCGCCGCCGGCGTGGCTACGGAACGTCCTCGTCGGGGCGAATTCACCCAACTTGTGACCCACCATGTTCTCGGTGATGTAGACGGGAATGAACCTTTTTCCGTTGTGTACAGCGAGAGTATGTCCGACCATCTCGGGCACGATCGTCGATCGGCGCGACCAGGTCTTGATGACCTGACGCTCGCCGCCACGATTCATGGCCTCGATCTTCTTGCCGAGCGATGGCTCGACGTAAGGGCCCTTTTTCAGCGATCTCGGCATAGCAATCCTCTAGCAGGCCGTGGTGAAAGTGTGATGGGTCTGGCGCGTGGGTCTTGCGGGCGAGGGCGAGGAGGGCCGACGACGGCGATGCTTGAGCCATCGTCGAGGAGGCCCGACGCGGCCATCGTCCGCAACCCCCACGCGCCCTTCGGGTTCTGACGACAAGAGGCCATCTACGGCGTTGCGGCTCCTCGACGACACGTGAAGCATCGCCTTCGTCGCCGCGCCTTGTATCTGACCTCTTGTCGTCATAACCAGACCCCTCACACTTTCGCCACCGCCGGCTAACGCCGCCGGCGGCCCGCGTTGCGCCGTCGCACGATGTACTTGCCGGTTCGTTTGTTACGCCGCGTCTTGGCACCCTTGGTCGGCTTGCCCCAGGGCGTGCAGGGATGGCGGCCTCCCGAGGCCTTGCCCTCGCCGCCACCCATCGGGTGATCGACCGGGTTCATCGCCACCCCGCGGGTGTGCGGCCGGCGTCCGAGCCAGCGACGACGCCCTGCCTTGCCATAACTGACGTTCATGTGGTCGACGTTGCCGATCTGGCCGACCACAGCCTTGCAATCCATGTGGATGAGACGAATTTCACCGGACGGCAGGCGGACGTGGGCGTACTTGCCCTCCTTGGCCATCAGCGTCGCCTCCGCGCCGGCGCTGCGGCCGATCTGGGCGCCCTTCTCCGGCTTCATCTCGATGCAGCAGATCGTCGTACCCAGCGGAATGGCGCGCAACGGCAGCGCATTGCCGAGCCGCGGCTCCGCCTCGGGACCGGACAACAGCGTAGCGCCGACCTTGAGGCCGCGCGGCGCCAGGATGTAGCGCTTCTCGCCGTCGGCGTAGTGGAGCAGCGCGATATGTGCCGTGCGGTTGGGGTCGTACTCGATACTGTGCACCTTGGCGGGGATACCGTCCTTGTTGCGGCGGAAGTCGATGTCGCGGTACAGCCGCTTATGACCGCCGCCGCGGTGGCGGATCGTGATCCGGCCCTTGTGGTTGCGGCCGGAGATGCGTTTCTTTCCCTTGGTCAGCGACTTCAGCGGCCTGATGCCCTTGGTGATCTCCGGGTACTCGGGCGCTCTACGGAACCGCGTGCCCGGTGACGTCGGTTTCAGTTGCTTCAGAGCCATCGACCTACACTCCCTCGAAGTACTCGATCATCTTCTGATCGGCCACCAGCTTGACGTACGCCTTTTTCCACGAGGCCCTATAGCCCTGGTAGCGACCCAGGCGCTTCTTCTTCCCACGCACGTTCAGCACCCGCACGTCGGCAACCTTGACCTTGAAGACGGTCTCGACGGCGCGCTGGATGTCGAGCACCGTAGCGCGGCGGTCGACCTCGAGGCACAACGTGTGCTCGCCTTCCTTCATGACCGTCGCCTTCTCGGTGATCACCGGCCGGCGGATGACGTCGTAGGCGTTCATGCCAGTACCTCGCTGAGCCGCTCGATGCCTTCCCTGGAGGTCAGCAACCAGTCGTGCAGCAGCAGGTCGTAGACGTTCAGGCCGAAGCCGCACGCCACGGTCACGCCCGGGAGGTTGCGGGCCGCCCGCGCCAACTCTTCGTTCGCCGAAACGTCGTAGATCAGTACTCTTCCTTCGAGTCCGAGGCCGGTAAGCATCTTGGCGACCTCTTTGGTCTTCGGGGCCTCGATTTCGATGTTGTCGACGACGATGATCTGCTCGTCGCGCTGCTTGACCGTCAGCGCCATCTGTAGGGCGTGGCGCTGTTTCTTGCTGCCGAGCCGGTAGCTGTAGTCGCGCGGCTGCGGGCCGAACACGATGCCGCCCTTGCGCCAGAGGGGGCTCCGGATTGAGCCGACACGGGCGCGACCGGTTCCCTTCTGACGCCACGGCTTGCGCCCGCCGCCGGAGACTTCGGCACGGCCCTTGGTCTTGTGGGTTCCCTGCCGCTGACCCGCCCGGTAATGCACGACCGCCTCGTGCAACAAGCTGCGCTTGACGTTGCGGTCGAAAACCGACGCCGTCACCTCGACCTCGCCCACCCGCTTGTTGTTGCGATCTCGAACCGGAATCGTCGGCATCGTCCTAGCCCCGTATCGTCGGGCGAATGAACACATAGCCCTTCTTGGCGCCGGGGACCGAGCCCGCCACCAGGATGAGGTTTTCTTCGGCGTTGACCTCGACGACGCGAAGGCCGATCTCGGTGACGCGCTTGTTGCCCATCTGCCCCGGCATGCGCTGGCCCTTGAAGACCTTGCCCGGGTAAGCAGCCATGCCGATCGAGCCCGGAGCACGGTGGAACATCGAGCCGTGCGTCGCCTTGCCGCCTTTGAAATTGTAACGCCGCATGACCCCTTGAAAGCCGCGTCCCTTGGTGGTAGCGGTCACGTCGACCTTGCCAACCTCGGCGAACTGCGCGACGGTCAGCTCGTCACCCGGACTCACGTCTTCCTCGCCCTCGAGCTCGAACTCGCGGATGACGCGCACCGAGGGGCTGCCGGCCTTCTTCAGGTGCCCGAGCCGGGCTTTCGATTGGCGCTTTTCTTTGACGGTCTCGTCGATGAGGCCGATTTGCACGGCGTTGTAGCCGTCGGTGTCCTCGTTTTTTACCTGCAGAACTACACAGGGGCCGGCCCTGAGCACGGTGACGGGGACGTGGTTCCCGGATTCGTCGAAGATCCGGGTCATCCCGATTTTCTGGCCTATCAGTCCCTTGACCATCTCTCTCTACCTACTCTCGTAGCGCCCGGAGTCCTGCATTAATGCTCTGGCCCGAAGGCCTTGATCTCCACATCGACGCCGGCGGGCAGATCGAGGCGCATGAGCGCGTCGACCGTCTGCGGCGTCGGCTCCAAGATGTCGACGAGCCGCTTGTGGGTACGGATCTCGAACTGCTCACGCGACTTCTTGTCGACGTGCGGCGAACGCAACACTGTGTAGATGGTGCGCTCCGTCGGCAGCGGAATCGGCCCGGCGACGCGCGCTCCGGTGCGCTCTGCCGTCTCGACGATTTCGTGCGCTGACTGGTCGAGTACCCGGTGGTCGTATGCCTTGAGGCGAATGCGAATCTTTTGATCCATTTACTCTGCTCTGATGCCCTTGGCGGGGTGTTGAAAAACCCTGCCAAGCGTCGGCATCGCTCCTTACTCTAAGATTTCGGTGATGGTGCCGGCGCCGACCGTCCGTCCACCCTCGCGGATGGCGAACCGCAGGCCCTTGTCCATCGCGATCGGCGTGATCAGCTCCACCTTGAAGCTGACGCTGTCTCCGGG
>JADFNY010000416.1 GCA_022563115.1 Acidobacteriota bacterium
TTGTTGATCAGCATCCGCGCGGCGTACTTGATGTCCTGGCCTAGCAAGGTGCTGAAGAACTCCCGGGGGTACCGCGAATGGGTCTTGTGGGGCAGAGGCAAGGAACGAGGAGGAAGGCGATGCGTGATGCATCGTCGCCGACGAGAGACGCGGCATATGCCCCACAACCCCCATGCGCCCGAAGGGTTACGGGCAGCGTGGGGGCATCTGCAGCGTTGGCGCTCCTCGACGATGTATTCAACATCGCCTGCGTCGCGCCGCCTTGCATCTGCCCCCACGGTGCCCGTAACGGTGCCCCCGGGAGTTCTTCAGCACCCTGCTATCGAGCCCCGCGCGCCGTTCTTCGCCGTTTTCCTGCTTCTGGCTCTCTTCGCTGCGCCGCCGGCGCAGGCCCAAAACCTGGCGAAAGTCGATCCTCGCGCCCTCGCCATGGGGGGTGGATACGTCGCCGTTGCCGACGGCTACGCCGCGCTGCAATGGAATCCGGCCGGTCTCTGGGTGTCCGGGCGCAAGGAGGCCGCGATCGTGCTTGGCAGCCTGCCGCTCGAAGGGGGCAGGTGGGTTGAATCACTTCGCGTTGCGGCCGGCTTCTCCGAGGAGCTGGCCGCCGGAGACGCGGTGGCGACGCTGGCGTCCGGCAGCTCGGGGCTCGTCGGCGAGCGCGCTTTCGGCGTCTATATCGTGTCAGCGCGCTTCGGGGGCGCCATCCAGCAGATCACGTACGTCGACGTGGTCTCGCGTTTCGTCGACGACGCCGTCCACATCGACGTGGCGTCGTTGCGGACGCGCGAGTATCAGTTCAGCGGCGCCCATCCGTTCATGCAGGGGCGCCTTGTCCTCGGGGGGAGCGCCAAGCTCGTGCAGGCACAGGGACGTTTGGACAGCGTCCCGCTGGATCATCTGGCGCCGGCTGACCTGACCTCTGGCGAGCTCAGCGGCCTTGCCCGCAGCGGTGCGGTGGCATCGGAGGACACGGTTTTCAGCGTCGACGTCGGCGTCCTGTTGATGGCTTCCTCCATGCTCCGCATCGGCGCGGTGGTCAAGAACCTCAACGCTCCGGGGCTCGAGGGCGGCGCCGAGGAAAACGCGGTGTCGACAGAGACGTTCCGCCTGCCTCGTCAGATCCGTGTTGGCGGCATGTTGCTGCCCCATCCGCAGGTGACACTGACCCTCGATCTCGACCTGTCGACCGACGTCTTCGTCGAGGGTGCCCGGAAGCGGCGGGAACTCGGCGGTGGCATCGAGTGGAGTGGAGACAGCGTAGCGTGGCGCGGCGGCTTGCTGTTCGACTTGCAGGCGATCGAGCGCCGACCCATGTATACCTTCGGCGTAGGGTTGAGCGGTGAGACCATGCGCGCCGACCTGGCGGGGAGCTGGAGGCCCGACCGCGATGGGTTGGGCTGGATCGGGGCCCTGACGGCCGAGTTCTGAGATGAGCGCCCGAACCATTGTTCGCGCCGCGATGCTGGCGCTCGTCGTCCTCGTCTTGGCGGTTGTGTGGACCTCCTGGGAGGGGCGCCCTGAGGTGGCCGCTACCGACTTCGTCGCCCCGCCGCCCGGGATCATTTCGGAGACCAGGGTGCCGACCGTCACCTCGATCGTCAACGGGGTGATGATCTACGGGGTTCGCGCTGACAACCGCGTTCGCAAGGTTCGTGAGATCGACGGTGAGAGCCGTGAAGTCGAAGAGTTCTCGGGGGACGTCAACCTGGTGATCTATACATCCCCCGGGGGGGATGGCGGTCGCGCCGAGGCCACGCGCCTCACCGCCCACACGCTGGTGGCGGTGCCCCTCAGAGTGCCGGTCGAGGGGGAAGGCTTCGAGAGTATCGAGCTGCTGGCCGAGGAGGCCGACGGATCGGGGCGGCGGGTCATGGTTACCGCCATACTGCCGAGCGGCGTCACGTTCAGCTCGGAGCGACTCCGGTATCGCGACGGACAGCTGTCGACCGACGAGGGTGTGGTGCTGCGTGCCGGTGGGCTGGTGATCGAGTCTCGCTCCTTGCGCTACGACCCGGACACGGGAGTGGCTCGGTTGTCGGGCCCTCATCCGTCTTCGCAACACCCCGAGCTCGGCGGCGCGGTGAGGTTGTGGAGCGACGCAAGCGACCCCATGGCCTCTGCGCTCGGCCTTCAAGGCTCGTCCGGTGAGATCCTGTACGACGCCGGCGGCGCCGAGCTGACGTTGCTCAACGCCCCGGCGATATGGCTTCCAGAGGCCGAACTCGCGGGGGCCTTGGTTCTGATGGGTCTCGACGCCGACGCCACCACGGTTCGCTCGATCACGACGTCCGGCAACGCCCGCGCGGTGTGGCTGGCCGCCAGCTCGGTGGGAGAGCACGTCGCCTCCGGGGATTTGATTGTCGTCGACATCGTCGACGGCAAGGCCGCTGGCCTACGGGTGACCTCGGAGCCGGACGCACCGCGGCCTCGCTTCGAGCTCGGTGAGGCCGGGTTTTTGCAGGCCGACGGCTTCGAGCTCGCCCTGGGAGAGGCGTCGGGGTCGCCGAGCGCGGCCTGCGGTGGCGCCACCGGGTCGATCATGGCGTGCGGCCAGGCTTATTTCTTCCCGGCCTCGCCGGATAGCGGACTGGAGCACATCCTCGCCGACGTCCTTGCCACCGGTTACGCGGGTGCTGAGGAGCTCGATGCCACCGGCAACGTCGAGATCCAGCTTGCCGGCGACGGCTCGGATCCGCTGGTTTTTCGCGGACCCGAGGCGCAATTCGCTTACCGGGACGGGGCGCTGGCAACAGCGGAGTGGCCGGCCGGGGTTCGACACATCGGAGAAGGTCGGGACGTCAGCGCCAGCCGCGGTGCCTACCAGCCCGGCAGCGGCGATTGGTTGCTCGACGGTGTCCCGCGGCCAACTTTTC
>JADFNY010000083.1 GCA_022563115.1 Acidobacteriota bacterium
GACATCTCGCCCACCGGAGCGCGCGCCGTGTTCGAGTTCCGCGGTGAGATCATCACCGTACCGGCCGAGAACGGCGATCCGCGCAACCTCACCGAGTCGGTCGGCGTGCACGAGCGCAACCCGGCGTGGTCACCCGACGGTGCCTCGATCGCCTACTTCTCCGACCAGGGCGGCGAGTACCGGCTGCACATCGCGGCCCAGGACGGTCGGGGAGAAGTGCGCCAATTCGACCTGATGGGCAACGGCTTTTACGAGCAGCCCACATGGTCGCCCGACGGCACCAGGGTTAGCTACACCGACAACTCGTGGAGCCTGTACGTGCTCGACATCGAGTCCGGCGTCTCCACCAAGATCATGGAGGAGCCGCACTACGGCCCGCAAAAGACGATCGCCCAGTCGTGGTCCCCGGACTCGAAGTGGCTCGCCTACACGCAGGCGACGAAGGCCGACTTCCGCCGCGTCTGGCTGTACTCGATCGACGATGGCACCAAGCACGCGGTAACCGACGGTCTGTCCGACGCCAGCGAGCCGGTTTTCGACGCCTCGGGCGACTACCTCTACTTCTTGAGCTCCACCGACGCCGGCCCGGTGCGCCAGTGGTTCGCGATGTCGGGAGCCGATATGGAAGCGGAAAACGACATCTACCTGGTGGTGTTGGCGAAGGGTGTGGACTCGCCGCTGAAGGCGCTGAGCGACGAGGAAGTTGTGGCGAGCGATGCCGGTGACGAAGGCGCGGGTGCCGGTGGATCCGAGCGCAGCGACGCTGAGGCCGGTGGTGAAGGCGCCGACGAGGCGGCCGGCGACCAGTCCGAAGACTCCGCCGCTGAAGATGACGAAGACCCCGTCCAGATCGACTTCGAGAACCTCGACCAGCGCATCATCGCGCTGCCGATCCCGTCGGCGAACCACGCCGGCCTCGAAGCCGGCGCCCCCGGTCAGCTCTACTACGGCGAGATCACCGGCGGCGGTAATTCGGTCTTCGGTGGCGGCAGCATCGAGCTCAAGCGCTTCGACCTCGAAGAGCGCGAAGAGGAGACGCTGGCCGAAGACATCAACAGCTACTACCTGTCGGCCGACAACAAGAAGCTGCTGGTCCATATGGGCAACAACTGGCTGATCGCCGACGCCGGGCGGGTCAACCCGAGCGATGGCGGTCTCGACATCGCCGACGTCGAGGTCAAGATCGACCCGGTTATCGAGTGGCGGCAGATCTTCAACGAAGCCTGGCGTATCAACCGCGACTACTTCTACGACCCCAACATGCACGGCGCCGACTGGGAGGCGATGGGGGAGAAGTATTCCGAGTTTCTCGAAGACCTCACCACCCGCGGCGATCTGAACCGCGTCCTGCAGTGGATGTCGTCGGAGCTCTCCGTCGGCCACCACCGCAACGGCGGTGGCGACACACTCATCCAGGCCGACGTCGTCCCCGGCGGCCTGCTCGGTGCCGACTACGATGTAGACGACGGTCGCTACCGCTTCAAGAAGGTCTACGGCGGCCTCAACTGGAACCCGACGCTGCGCTCGCCGCTCACCGAGCCGGGCGTCGACGTCGTCGACGGCGAGTACCTCCTGGCGGTGCGCGGCCGCGCCCTGTACCCGCCCGAGAACCTCTACGGCCGCTTCGAGAACAGCGCCGGCAAGATCATCGAGATCACCATCGGGCCTGACCCCGACGGCACCGACTCCCGCACCGTGCAGGTCGTGCCGGTCGCCAACGAGTCGGCGCTGCGCAACCGCGACTGGGTCGAGGCCAACCTGGCGCGGGTTACCGAGGCCACCAACGGCCGCGTCGCCTACGTCTACGTGCCCAACACCGCCGGCCTGGGGCACGTCTACTTCAAGCGCTATTTCTTCCCGCAGGCCGACCGCGACGCGATCATCATCGACGAGCGCTACAACGGCGGCGGCCAGGTGGCCGACTACTACATCGACCTGCTACGCCGCCCCTATATCAGCCACTGGGCGACGCGCTACGGCGACGACTTCAAGACCCCGACCCACTCCATCCAGGGCCCCAAGGTGATGATCATCGACGAGACCGCCGGCTCGGGCGGCGACCTTCTGCCGTGGATGTTTCGCCAGCTCGGCATCGGCCTGCTCGTCGGCAAGGCCACCTGGGGCGGGCTTGTCGGCACCCTCGGGTTCCCGGTCCTGATGGACGGTGGCTCGATCACCGCGCCCAACCTCGCCATCTGGACGGAAGACGGATTCGTGGTCGAAAACGTCGGTGTGCCGCCCGATATCGAGGTCGAGCAAATGCCGGTCGATATCATCGCCGGCCGCGACCCGCAGCTCGAAAAGGCAATCGAGGTGATCATGGCCGAGCTCGACGCCAACCCGCCGAGGGGGCCGCGCAAGCCGCCGTATCCGATACGGATCAGGAGGTGATCGCGGCCGGTGGATTGCTCGAGCGGCAAACCCCCGAAGGGCTGCGTATCGCCGTGGTCCACCGCACCCGCTACGAAGACCGCGACGGCGGGGCGGGTGACTGGGTCCTGCCCAAGGGCAAGGTGGAGCCCGGCGAGACGCTCGAGGAAACCGCCCTCCGCGAGGTCGAGGAGGAGACCGGCTGCAGCGCTCGGTTGAGCGGGCCGAGCTACGCGACGGAGTACTCGGTGGGTGGTGCGCCCAAGGTAGTTTCGTTCTTTCGGATGGAGTTCACGGACCAGGCAGGGGAGCACGACGCATCCGAGGTCGCGGAGGTCGTTTGGTTAACGCCGGCCGACGCTCTAGAGCGGCTTACCTACGAAACTGAACGACAGGTCGTTCGCGATGCCTACCCCGGCAGAGACGGCAGGGGCGCCGGCGCCTGACCCGTAACGTCGCTCCGTCAGGAGGTAGGCGCCGGGATCAGGTGGCGAAGAAGCTCGGGGATGTCCTGCTGCTGCACGTGCGGCTCGTCCGGCCGCAGGTACATCGGGTGCCCCGCGCCGATGAGGATCGTTGTCACAACGAGCAGCGCGACGAACGCGACGCCGAGAGCTCGCGCGTAGCCTCCGCGGTCGAAAGCGCCGCTCAACCACACTGCCATCGGAATGCAGGCGGCGTGCAGCGCGATTAGCAGGTGCCAGCCTTGAACGGGGACCGGCGAGACAGCCCCCGTGATCGCCACGGCCGCGAGCATGACCAGGGTGTAGGAGCGAAGCCAGGCGGCGTCGGGGTCGTGGCGGCCGGCGCTGTCGCGGGAGAAATAGCGCCAGTTGGCGTACAACGCGATCAGTACCGAAGCCACTGACAGCACCGCCATGGCGGTGACGAGAGCCGAGGGCAACGGTAGCGCTGCCTCGGTGCCGGCGGGCGTGTCTGCTAACCATGCGGTCTGGCGCAACCTACGGCCGATGTCGGCCGAGCCCATGCGGAACCAGTACATGATTGCCTTGCCCGCATTGCTCACGATGAGCACCGGCAGCGCGACGCGCTGATCGATCTGCGGCGAGATGCGCGGCAACTCGCCGTTCGCGAAGGCTACGAGCGCGGGTGCCAGCGTCAACCCGGCGGTCGCCGCGCCGAGGCCGAAGCCGAGCGGCCGCAGCCCGATGAGCCGCCGCCACACGAGGATGACCGTGGCCACGACCAGCAGCAAGAACGACGCGTGGATCTGAAGCATGCCCACCAGCGAGGCGCCGAGCCCGAAGCTGGCCGCGAGGGGCAACCCGATGCCTGGCACGGCGCCGTGGCTGGCGACGGGATTGTCCGGTTCGCCGGCCGCCGGGCTTCGTATCAGCCAGCAGCACCCCAGATGCAGCGCGGCCGGCAATAGGACGAACCCCGGTTCCCACAGAAAGCCCGAATGGTAGAGGCGCCACGGAGAGAGCCAGTAGACGGCGACGAAGAAGGCGGCGAAACGCCGTCCGTAGGCGGCGCCGCCGACGAGCATCAGCATCAGCACCGCGACGAGCTGGCTGAGTCCCATCGCCAAGCTCGGGGCGCGGAAATCGGCCCACCGCCGCAGCGGTGCGGCGATCATCCATTGCAGCAGCGTCCCGGGGATTCGGCCGCCACCGCTCATCATCTTGCTGAAGGGCGCCAACTCGCCGGTCTCCAGGTATTGCACCGCAGGCGTCAACAGGGCGTATTGATCGCCGTAGATCCATTGATGCGACCACAGGAACATCTGCAGCACGAACCCCAGGAGGAGCAACGCGGCGGTCGCCAGATAGGGGGGTGGGTGCGGCGTCGCGGCCGCAGGTTCGGATTCGGGCGCTTCCATGGCATCCCTGTCTCGGTTTCGCCGGGGGCCCGACTCTACCGCGCTGCGGCTCTCCGGCGGATCCTCGTCGCCACCGCGTACGGGCCCACTTCGTGCTCGAGGTCGCGGGCGTTGCGCCGGCGGGATTCGTGTTCGCCGGATATCAGGTGGCTCGCCGCGTAATCGTTCTGCAGAGTTGCCTCGCGATGAACCCGGTCGGTTGATCCGAGCGTCGAAGTGCCGCTAGTCTGGCGGCGGCTTTACTGCCGCCAAGGGAGGCCGACGAATTGGTTTCAACGACCTTGCTATACCCGCGCCGGGCATTTTTGTCCTGGTGTCTCGGGGTGCTCGCCACCGGGCGCCGCCTGCCGTCGATGGGGCGTCGTCTGTGGTCGAAGGGACACCGTCTGCCGGCGGCGACGGGCGCTCAGACGTATCGGGATCTCGAGACCCCGGTTGTCTTGCCCTCGAAGGCGATCGCGGATCCGTGGAGCTCCCTTCCATTCGAGGCGTGGGTTCCGCGAGACGATCCGACCGGCGGCGCCGCGGTGCTCGCAGGCGTTCTGCTGCGCACCGGGGCGAAGGGCGCACCGAGCGACCCTACAGGCTCCGATGCTGCTGGCGGAGTGCAAGCTTTCTGCCTACTATGCCCCCACGAGATCTGCCACGTCGAGTACCGCACCGATACCTCGCAGGTTCGGCTCGAGATCGGCGCGACGCCGGAACACCCGCTGCTCGTGTGCCCCTGTCATTTCAGCGTCTTCAATCCCCTTTCCGGCGGCGCCCTCATCAGCGGCCCCGCCTACCGAGGCTTGTACCGATTCAAAGTGCAGGTCGAGCAAGACACCGTGAAGATCACGCAGGTTGAAGAAGGAGTGCTGACGCTTTTTGATACCGTCAGCCTCGAAGAAGAAGCGCTGACGCTGCTTGACGCCGTCAGCCCCGAAGAAAAAGTGCTGACGCTGCCTGATGTCGTCAGCCCGTCCCGGGAGGAACGATGAAACGAGGACTCATGGTGTTCGCGCTACTCGTGCTGATGGCTGCCGGCTTTTGGATGGCTCAGCGAAGCCCGGCCGCCGACTCGCCGCAGATGGCCGACGACGTTGAAGCGGTGACAGCGCTCGCGTCGGGCGCCGCCGAGAGCGGCCAGCAAAAACTGTACGTGCTCAGCAGCGCCGGAAACGACGTCACCGTCATCGATGTCGCCACCAACGAGATCATCGGCTCGATCGAAGTCGGCGACCGCCCGCACGGCATCGCGGCGCCCGCCTCCCAAGACGTTCTCTACATCGCCACCGAGTTCGACAACGGATTGGTGGTGGTGGATCCGGTACACGACGTCGTCGTGAAGAAGTACAACGTCTTCGGCGAGCGGCCGAACGAGATCGACGTCACTTCCGACGGCCGCTTCATTTACTTCCCGCTCTTCGCTGCCGGCGTCTACGAGGTCTTCGACACCGTCAAAGAAGAGATCGTGGCGCGCATTCCCACCGACGGCACGCCGCACAACGCCGTCGTTTCGCCCGACGACAGGTTCATGTACCTGTCGCCGATGGATCGGGGCAACGCGACAGCCGAGCAGATGGAACGCCGCGGCATGCCCTCGACCGAGAACAACAAGGTCTACATCGCCGACACCAGCACCCACACCGTGGTGGCGACCATTGACACCGGCGACGCTCCGCGCCCGATCGCCGTCAACCCCAACGGCAAGTTTCTGTACGTGAACACCGACGGGTTGGATGGCTTCCTGGTGCTGGATCTCGAAAAGCGCGAACAGATCGCCCGGGTCGAGTACGAGCTGACCGACGACGAGCGCGCCCGACCCAGCCGATCGCACGGTCTCGTCGTTACACCGGACGGGAGCGAGGTGTGGTCGGCCGACGTCAACCGTGGGCTGGTCTTCGTGTTCGACGCCACCCAGAATCCGCCCCGGCAGATCGCCAAGCTCGACAACACCACCGATCCCTACTGGATGGCGGTGACACCCGACGGCCGGACCGTCTACGTGGCGAGCGCCCCCGGGGACACGGTGACCGCCTTCGACGTGGCGACCAAGACCCTCAAGGCCGTGATCCGGCTACCGGAAGGCACGGCGCCGAAGCGGATGCTGGTCTTGACGGTTTCCAGCTAGTCGGCCGGAGTTAGCTGGCGCGGCGCAACACCGTCACTTCGTCTGCCAAGCGGTCTTGCAGGCGGGCCTTTTCGACCTCGAGGTCGAACGCCGTCTGCAGGTTGAGCCAGAAGCGCTCCGACATCCCGAAGTAGCGCGACAGGCGCAGAGCCGTGTCGGCGCTAATCCCTCGCTTGCCGTGGACGATCTCGTTGATGCGTCGTGGCGGCACGCTGATGTCTTTCGCCACTCGATACTGGCTGACGCCCATGGGTTCAAGGAACTCGTGCATCAGGATCTCGCCGGGATGGATGGGCGCAAGCTCTTTGACGGTCATCGATTCGTTTCTCTCGTCAGTGATAGTCGACAATCTCGACGTCATACGCATCGCCTTGATGCCAGCGGAAACAGATGCGCCAGCGGTCGTTGACCCGGATGCTGTGCTGCCCAGGCCGGTCGCCCGTCGCCTTCTCGAGCCGGTTGCCCGGCGGCACGCGCAGGTCATCGAGTCGATCCGCAGCGTCGAGGATCAGGAGCCGGCGTCGCGCAACGCGCTGCAGGTCAACGGCCAATCTCCTCGTCCGCCGGCGGCGGCGGATACCATCGGGCTAGCGGATATATCCCAACGCACGCAGCGTGCGTAGCTGATCCGGCGTCAGGAGCGAATCGCTGGAGCGGCTGAACTGGGCGCCGAGCATCTGGTGTGAGCTCCAGACCTCTTCGAGCAGCTCGGTGTACTTCTCGACCAGGTAGGGGTGCTGGTCGTTGACCCGGCCGCCAAACGTATCCCACGTGTCATAGAGCTGCAGCGGTGGGGGAGCGTACGCCGCCGTCGGTTGACTTGTAGCAGGGTGGTCGCGCGAACAGGGCGGGGATGCTAACCGATCTCGCGAACCATCAGGTTGCGCCAGCGCACCTTGATCCCGCCGCCCGAGTGAATCTGCAGCGCGATAACCCCCTCGGCGCCGCCGATCAGCTCGTCGCGCAGATCGATCATCTCGACGCCGTTGAGCCAGGAGGTCACGTGATCGCCGACAACGCGCACCCGCATCGTGTTCCACTCACCCATCTTCACGTCGTCGAGGCCCTCGGGCGGCTCGATCAGCCAGCCCCGGCCGTACGATTCGTACACGCCCCCGGTGTTGTTGCCCGGAGGTGCCACCTCGACCTGCCAGCCGGTGATACGGGTGCCGTCGAGCGACGAGCGGAAGAACACGCCGCTGTTGCCGTTTGCCTCTTGCTTGAACTCGAGCGTCAGCTCGAAGTCCTTGTAGATCTTTTCGGTGGCCAGATAGCCGTACTCGGCGTCGGGCCCGCTCTCGCACACCAGCTCGCCGTTGTCGGCGTACCACAGCTCGGTGCCGTGAATGCGCCAGCCGTCGAGGTCGCGGCCGTTGAAGAGGGGAACGGCGTCCTGTGGGGCCGGCAAGCTCGGGCGGGTTTCGTCAGATGCTCCGAGAGACGTCGTCACGGCGAGGCTCAAGAATGCGACGCTGACGATAGCAACGCGCCGGGCTGTGAGTTTTTCGGGCATCCCGCGTTTGCTGTGCGTTCGGTTTCCCTTACCGCTCAGGTCGAGTGTCTTGCCGATCGTTGCGGCGGGATTGTAGTCCGAACCGGGAGGATACCGACAGCAACCGCGCGCATGAAGTTGCCGCGGACTCAATCAAAACGCACGACCTCAACGCCGAGCTCGGCGGCGGCTGCTGCCATCACGGCGTCCGCGGTAGCGAGCTTGCCGATCTCGCGCGATGTGCAGATCGTCAGGTGAATAGCATCGAGGGTCCGTAGCGGGTGGGAGCCTAGGCGAGCCATCAGGTGCACGGCCGAGCGAAAGTCGGCGTCGGCGACCGGTTCCACAGCCAGGCGTCGCAAGTCGACGTCTCGGACGAAGAGGTCGTGAGCGCCGACCTCCTGCGGCTCGTCGAGGATTCCGGTTCGCCGGAGTCGCGCGAGCAAGCAGCGCATTTCGATCATCGTCAGGGAGCTGATCGTCGGCGAGGCCGATTCGACAATCCACGCCGCGAACTCGTCTGCTCGGGGCTCTGACAGGTACCACTTCGCGAGCGCGCTCGTATCGATATAGACTGCCACGTCAGCGAGCGTCCCGATCCTCTCGAATCAGCACCGCGCTCGGTACCTCCTGGTACGGCAGGCTATCGCGAAACTCCTTGTGCGACGGCAGCTTCTTGCGCGCCTGCAGGGGAACGATCTTGGCGATCGGCTTTCCGTGGCGGGTGATCAGCAGCTCGCCTTCCCGTTCGACGAGGTTTTCAAGATCGCTCAGCGCCGCGCGGATCTCCCGAATCGACAGCGAGCGCATGGTGTGGATCTCCATGTTCAAGTGGGACGGCCACCGTCTGGACCGATCCTAGGATAACAGCGAGTGTGCCACATACCACTAAGTTGTGCCACATAGAATCTCCGCTTCTCCGGATGTAGAATCGGGCGTCGTCCAATCATCAAGGAACACCCCGTTCTTCCCCGTCAAGGAGACTCCCGTGAACCACGACGCCATCGGATCCAGCAGGCGCTTCCAGTTGATCGTTTTCACCGTTGCCCTGGTGGCGATGTTCGGTGCCGCCTACGCGTTGCCGGTGCCGCAAGCCGCGGGTGGCTCCCCGGCCACCGCCGTTCTGCAGGCGGTGGATTCACAGGCCGCCGAGGCGACCGAGAAGCGCGCCCTCACCATCGACGACTACACGAGCTGGCGCAGCATCAGCGGCCAGCAGATTTCGGATGACGGTAAGTGGGTGGTCTACGGGCTGCGGTTCAACAACACGCCGGCCGATGAGGCCAAGCCGGTGTTGTTCATTCTCAATCTCGAGAGCGGCGACGAGGTCGAGGTCGAGAACGCCACCGGCGGCGAGTTCTCCAAGGACTCGCGGTGGATTGCGTACAACATCGATCCAAGCGGTCGGGGTGGAGGGCGCGGCGGTCGTGGTCGGGGCGGTGAAATCGGTCACGCCGAGCATCGGGGCGGGGGCTCAACTGCCATGCTGGAAGCTCGCCAGGGGGCCCAGGGTAGGGCTCGAGGCGATACCGAAGACGAGCCGTGCCGCACCGAGCTGCGCAACCTGTCGACCGGTGTCGTGCGGTCGTGGCGAGACATCCAGTTGTTCGACTTCTCGGCCGACTCTACGCACCTGATCTTGCGGCGTTGGCCGCCGGAGTCGGAGGGTGGCCGTCGCGGGCGCGGCGGCGCCGGCGCCGGTGGGGATCGCTGTGGTGGCAACAACGATGACGAGCCCCGCGGTGGCAACAACGATGACGAGCCCCGCGGCGGCAACAACGATGACGAGCCCCTGGGCGTCGACGTTGTCGTGCACGACCTGACGACGGGGCGCGATCAGCTCCTCGGCAGCGTCGGTGACATCTCTTTCAATAAGGAAGGCGATTTGCTCGCCTATACCGTCGAAGCCACGGTGAAGGACAGCAACGGCCTGTTCGTCCTCGATCTTGCCAATGCGCGGATGAACCCGCTCGACAATGGAGCGGCGACCTACAGCCGGCTGACGTGGAACGAGGAGGGCACTGCACTGGCGGTGCTCAAGGGTGAAGCGGTCGACGACATGCGCGAGCGCGCCAACGTCCTGATCGCGTTTCCCGACGTCGGCGCGGCGCTCGGTACCGGTGCTCCTGGTGCGGCGCCGGTGGCTCCCGTAGTTCTCGATCCTTCCGCCGCCGATGGCTTTCCCGAGGGTTGGGTGGTCAGCGAGCGGGGCGCGCTGAGCTGGAGCAAGGACACGACGCGGGTCTTTTTCGGCATGAAGGAGCAAGTTGCGGACCCGAGCGACGACGAAGAAGACGAAGAAGAAGATGACGACGACGATGTCGCCAACGTCGATATCTGGAACTCCGCCGACGAGCGCATCCAGTCGCGGCAGATGCGGCAGGCCGACACCGATCGCAACTTCACCTACCGGCAGGCCTTTGACGTCGCCGCCGGCGCCTTCATCAAGCTCGCCGACGAGACCATGCGCGACATCGACATCGCGACGGAGGGTCGCTGGGCGGTCGGACGCGACAGGCGCGGCTACATCCACGACCACAACCCGGCCGCCGCCGACATTTACCGCGTCGATACGACGACCGGCGAGCGCACGCTGATGTTTCGGAACCAGCTCATCGGCAGCCACCTGTTCAGCATCTCTGCCGACGGGCACTACTTCCTGTACTGGAAGGACGCCGAGGTCCAGGCGTACGACCTCGACGCGGGCACGAGCCGGACGTTGGGCGGCGGCAGCGCCCCGAGTTTCCTCAACATGGAGTTCGATCGCGCCAGTCCCCGGCCCGCCTACGGCATCGCCGGCTACACCGAGGACGGCACCGCCGTCATCGTTCAGCACCGCTACGATCTGTGGGTGCTTCCGTTCGACGGCTCGGACGCACGCAATCTGACCAACGGCGTGGGGAGCGACAGCGACATCCGCTTCCGCTACGTGAACACGGTGCCGGACGATCAGCCCGGGGGCGGCGGCGGTCGCGGCGGTCGCGGTGGCGGTGGGCGCCGCAAGATCGATCTTTCCAAGCCGGTAACCCTGTCGGCGTACGGCCAGTGGACCAAGAAGTCGGGCTTCTACGAGCTCGATGGCGAACAGCTGACCGAGATCGTTTATGAAGACGCCCAGTTCAGCACCCCGACCCGCGCCGCCGATGCCGAAACGTTCCTGTTCACCCGCCAGACATTCCTCGAGTT
>JADFNY010000084.1 GCA_022563115.1 Acidobacteriota bacterium
CAGAAGCCGGAAGCGTGCTCCCGTAGAGTTTCGATCGTGGGAACTGTAAGCGGGAGTATATTCCCGGCTTTCGGAGACTGGCAACCGACGGCGAAGATGGTGGAAATGCACTCCAACGCGCTGCGACGACCCGATCAGCGCGAAGCGCCGCCTCCCCTGCCCAACACCTGATCGAGCAGGGTCCGGATTTCGGGCTGGTCGGGGTCCACGGCGAGGCTCTTTTCGAGCATCTCACGCGCTTTTGCGTGGTTGCCGTCGCCGAAGTAGGCCGACGCCAGCGGGTTGAGGACATCTACCCTCTCCTCGGGTCGGGTGGCGAGGCGAACGCGCTCGTACCACCTGATCGCCTGGCCGTTGTTCCCCATGCGTGAGTTGACCGCCGCCAGCGCCATCAGCATGTCGGTATCGTTGGGGCGCGCGCGCTGCATCGGCATGAGCAGCGCCTCGAGGTCTTGATAGCGCTCGGCTTCCATCAGGAGGTCGATCTGCAGCGCCAGAATCTCCTCGTCGTTGACGCGCTCGACGGCGGTCTGGAGTACCTCGATGGCAGCGTCGATCTCAGCCAACGTACGAAGCTGCTGTGCGCGGTCGAAGGCGAACCAGGGATCGGTCGGCGGTGGCCCCGCGTTCATATGTAGATGCGGGGCTATCTCCGCTTCGGGATCGACGGTGAGCGTGTAGGTCGTGCCGCCGCGATCGTCGCCGTCGAGATCGACGAAGAGCTCGTACTCGCCCGCGGCGATGTCCTCGAGAACGATCGTTGCGATGTGGTTGATCGTTCCGTTGCTGTCGGCGTCGGCCGGATCGATGTACTCAATGCGATCGATCAACGTCTCGCTGCCGTTCGAGAGCCTGTAGGTCGCTTCCAAAAAACCCTGGTGCCCGCGAGGCAGGTACAGCTGCTGAAAAACCAGGATCGCCTTGGCCTGGTCAAACACCGGCTCGAGCGCCGGAATAAGATCGTACCGGCCGACCTGGAAGGGATAGTGCTCGGCGTAGGGATCGTACTGCGGGTCCTCGAAAACGGCCCACAGCAACAGCGGACGCGAGCTGCGCACGACCTCGGGCCACGGGGCGGGCACGTCGATAGCAAAGGATGCGCGACCGTACTCACGCGAGACGTTGTTCTCGAGGATGAGGTCAAAGTCGTAGCGACCCGCAACCACCGGGAACCGGTCGAGGTACAGCAGCGGACCACTGCGCAGGTTGCGAGCCTCCGCCTCGTCGAGATCGGCCTGCAGGACCTTCGTGGAGGAGCCATCGGCACCCTTGACCGAGGTGACGATGCGGTTCTGATCGTCGACCAGCGTTCCGGCGACCTGGAACGTGACGTACCACGAGTCTTCGTAGTTGTTCAGGTTGAGCCGGTTTCCGTCGGTGAGCAGCCCGTAGTGGACGAACGGCACGCCGCTCGGATCCAGCAGGGCGATCGCTTGCGCTTGGATCGGCATGGTCTCGAAGCGAACGTCGGCCTCGACCATGCCGGTGAGAATCGGATACGCCCAAAAGGCCGTCGGCATGATGGTCTCGGGGATGCTCTCGATGTCGCCCATCATCATCTGCGAGCGCATCGAGCCATAGCCCACCTGTCCGCCGTAGTCGCCGGGAATCAAGCTCAGAGCAGCCTGGGCAAGCTCGGCGTCGATATATTTCAAAACGTCGAGCGCGGCGCCGATCTCGCCTTCCGTCTGCGACATGTAGCCGGCTTCACCGCTCTGTATCCCACGCGCCGACGAGACGCCGGACGGGTTGAGCAGCGCCATCGGCCCGTCGACCAGCGGGCTATAGAGGCGAAATTGCCCGACACCGTTGCGTTTGAAGAAAACGAGGTAGAAAAACGGCGGGATTCCAAGCCGCGGATTGGCGTGAAACCACCACATTTCCACCGGGCGTAATTGCTGCTCGTAGGGCAACGACTTGATGTTCATTGGCTCGCCGAGCAACAGGTACATCCGGCCCTGGTCTGTCTTTCTTCCCGGGCCGGGCACGCCACGGCCGAAGTGCTTCTCGACGTGCTCGAGCCGCTTCTCGTACTCCTCCTTGTACTCGTTCCTGGGCGTGCCGGCGCTCGGGTCGCGTACCCGCCAGAACCTTTCCATGAACTCGTCGCGTTGGAAATCCGATTCGAGGCGCAGAAAGACGTCCTCTTCCGCCGCCGTCAGGATGACCTCTATCTCGTTGTAGAAATCTCGGTACTTCTCCGCCAGCGTGTCGAGGTCGACCTTCTCGAACGCATCCAAGTCGGCCCGCGCCGGCCGCTGCGGGGCCGAAGCCGTCGCTGCCGCGGAGCTTGCCGCGAGCACAGCGAGCACGAGACTCCCCACGAGGCCGAAACGGAACGTCACGGCCAGCAGGTGATCAGTTTCTGCAACGAGGACGCGGAGCTTCGTGGGCTGCTTCATTGGATTTCCACAACTGGGGGAAAGATGCGTTGGAAACCTCATCATTGTACACATCGAGGCCGGCCGTTTCCCGTCCCCCCGTAGCAGGCCGCGGTGAAAGTGTAATAGGTCAGGCGGGTGGGGGTTGCTCTAGGGCGGGATCACGATACTCGCCGAAGACGTCACGCAGGCGATCGGCAACCTCCCCGAGCGTCGCTTCCTGCTTGACCGCCTCGAGGATGGCCGCGACGAGGTTGGCGCCCGAGGAGGTGGCGGCGTGCAAGCCGTCCAGCGCCCTGGCAACGGCGTCGTTGTCGCGCTCGGCGCGCAGCGCTTCCAGCTCTGCGGCCTTGCGTTCTTCGAGTCCTTCCGGGATCTCGTGCACCGCGATCTCGGGGCTACCCCGCTCTTCCTCTTCGAAGCAGTTGATACCGACAACCGAGCGTTCTCCGGATTCGATCGCCAGTTGATCGTCGTAGGCGGCCTTCTCGATCTGGCGCTGCACGTGGCCCGCTTCGATGGCCGCGACCATGCCGCCCAATGTGTCGATCTCGTCGATCAGCGCCGTCGCTTCCTCCTCGAGGTCAGCGGTCATCGCCTCGACGGTGAACGAGCCGCCGAGAGGGTCGATCGCATCGCCGGCGCCGTGCTCGTAGGCCAACAACTGTTGGGTTCGCAACGCGGTGCGCGCTGACTGCTCCGTGGGGAGCGCCAGGGCCTCGTCCATGCTGTTGGTGTGCAACGACTGGCAGCCACCGAGCACCGCCGCCAGGGCCTGCACGGCGACGCGCACGACGTTGTTGAAGGGTTGCTGCGCGGTGAGCGTCGAGCCGGCCGTCTGGGCGTGAAAGCGCATCCGCCAGGCCTTGGGATTCGTCGTCCCGAAGCGCTCCTTCATGATCCGCGCCCACAGCCGGCGGGCGGCGCGAAACTTGGCGACTTCCTCGAGGAGATGGTTGTGGGCGCTGAAGAAAAACGACAGCCGCGGGGCGAAGTCGTCGACGTCGAGACCGGCCGACAACCCCGCCTCGGTGTAAGCGATGGCGTTTCCGAGCGTGAACGCGACTTCCTGGACCGCGGTCGAGCCGGCCTCACGGATGTGATACCCGGAGATGCTGATCGTGTTCCAGCGCGGCACCCGCTCGGCGCAGAACCGGAACGTGTCGGTCACCAGACGCAACGACGCGGCGGGCGGGTAAATGTACGTACCGCGGGCGATGTACTCCTTGAGGATGTCGTTCTGCACCGTGCCGCCGAGCTTCTCGAGGGCGATTCCACGGCGGTCAGCCAGGGCGCAATACAGGGCCAGCAGGGTGGCGGCCGTCGCGTTGATCGTCATCGAGGTCGTCACCTCGCCGATGTCGATCTCGTCGAACAGCACCTCCAGGTCGCGAACCGAGTCGATCGCCACCCCGACGCGCCCGACCTCGCCACGGGCCATGGGGTGGTCGGAGTCATAGCCGATCTGGGTGGGAAGATCAAAGGCCGTCGATAAACCGGTCTGGCCGTGCTCGAGCAGGTACCGGAATCGCTCGTTGGTCTCCTCGGCGGTGGCGAAACCGGCGTACTGGCGCATCGTCCAGAGACGGCCGCGATACATGCTCGAGTAGATACCGCGGGTCAGCGGGTACTCGCCGGGAAAGCCGAGCTCGTCGTTGAACGACCAGCCCTCGAGGTCGGCCGGCGTGTGCAGAGCTTGCACCTCGGTGGCGTCGGAAGCGCGGCCCGGTGCGACCCGCCCGGGCACGGCGCGGGCGGCCTCGGCATCGTAGCGCTGGCGCCAGGAATCGCTCGGCGCGCGAAGCGAATCGAGGGCTTCACGGTCCCACAAAGTGAGCTGCTGCGGTGCGGTTTTCGTGGGTTGCGACATGCCCTGAGTGTATCGGGTTTGAGCCGTCCGCCCACCTACGCGCAAAAGCGGGCAGCGAGGCGCCGCAGGCGCCGAGAGGTCGGGGGTGGGTGGCGGGAATCAAGAAAAGAACCTCGTGCTACGCTCCGAAAACCATGGCTGCAAAGGACTTCACGCATCTCGACGAAGAGGGTCGGGCGACGATGGTCGACATCGGCGACAAGCCCGAGACGCAGCGCACCGCGACCGCCTCCGGGAAGCTGCGCATGAGGCCCGAGACCCGGGCTCGGGTTCTCACCGGTGACGTTCCCAAGGGCAATGTGGTCGAGGTGGCGAGGATCGCCGGGATCCAGGCAGCGAAACGGACCGCCGAGCTCATCCCCTTGTGTCACCCGCTGCCGTTGAGCCACATCGACGTCCAGGTCGAGCCCTGTCAAGACGGCCTCTGCGTCAGCGCCAGCGCCTCGTGCACCGGGCAGACGGGGGTCGAGATGGAAGCGCTGACCGCAGCGTCGGTCGCCCTGTTGACGCTGTACGACATGTGCAAGGCGCTCGAGAGAGGCATGGAGATTACCGACGTGCGGCTCGAGTCCAAGTCCGGCGGCCGCTCGGACTGGCGGCGATCCGGCTAGCTATAGCTAACAGGCGGCGAGAAGGCGCTCGACGGCGGCCGGCCAACTGTGCTGTGCGGCCACTTCGGCGGCCGCAGACCCCAGCTTCTCGGCAAGCCGCGCTTCCTCGGTGATGCGCGACAGCACGCCGGCGACGGTGTCGACGTCAGGCTCAGCGACAAACCCGGTCACGCCGTCCTCGACGAGCTCGGCCGGGCCACCCGAATCGGTGCAGGTGACGACCGCCTTGGCGCTGGAAAACGCCTCGAGTGTCACCAGGCCGTAGTCTTCGGCGCGCGACCCGAAGTACACCGCGGCACAGTTGGCGTACTCGTGCACCAGGCGCTCTTCGTCGAGCTCGCCGAGCAGAACGACGCGATGTTCGAGGTCGAGCTCCCGGGTCAGGGCGACGAGCGCCGCCCGCTCGGGGCCTTCGCCGGCGATGCGAACCCGCCAATCGCCGCCGGCCGCCGCCGCCGCTCGGATCAAGAGGTCGACGCGCTTGAGTTTCGTCAGCCGGCCGACGACGAGGATGGAGCCGTTGTAGTCGTCGCAGCGGTAATCACGCTGCGGGGCGGGCGGATACAGCACGTCGGAATCGATACCACCCCAGCGCCTCAGCCGCGCCTGGATGGTCTTGGATTGGGCGATCACCGTGCGCCGATGCAACAAGCGACCGTCGAGGAAGTGGATCGTGCTGCGGCGCACGCCCTCGATTAGCCTGGCTTTGCCGCCGAGCCCCGAGCTGAAGTCATCCCAAAGGTCGTAGTACTCTCGCATGCGGTGGTTGAGCCATACGACCTGGCGCGGATGGCGCACCGCGTAGGATGGAAATCTGAGGCTCACGACCCGGTCTACCGGGCCGCCGTCGCCGGCCACCTGAACGTCGGTCAACCAAGTAGCCCAGTACGCTGACAGCTGGCGCCCGAAGCGGTTCTGTGGGGTCGTCACGACGTCGGCGGTGTGGCCGGCCTCCTTCAGGGCGCGGACGAGCGCCCGGGCGATGACGCGATGGCCGCCCTCGACAAAGGGCACATCGGAGGTCACGACGGCGATGCGCACGAAACGTCACCTGTTGCAAAAAAGAGACACGCGAGCATCAAAATGATGCCTAAATTCAACACTTCAGGTTTTTCGACCATTTCTTCAGATTCCTGTAAAATATTGATATATAACGATTTAGGCTTGATTCCATAGTGTTGGCATTGATCTTGCTGGACATGTAATAAGGTGGGGGAGGCCCAACTCTGGGGGTTCGATTGAACTGGACGCAAAAAACGCTCCGGAAAGACATAGATTGTGCGGGCATCGGCCTGCACAGCGGCGTGCGCGTCACCATGAGGATGCGCCCCGCACCGCCGAACAGCGGCATCGTATTCCGTCGAATCGATCTCGATGGCGCCGAGATTCCGGCCCGCCAGGAGCATCTACGACGCTCCAATCTCGCGATCACGCTCGCCAACGGCGATGCCACGATCGGCACGGTCGAGCACGTGCTGTCGGCAGCCGCTGGGCTCGGCATCGACAACCTGATCATCGAGGTCAAGGGCGAAGAGGTTCCCATTCTGGATGGCTCCGCGGCACCGTTCATCTATCTCATGCACGAGGCTGGGATTCGTGTACAAAAGGCGCCGCGCGAGTTTATCAAGATCCTCGAGCCGCTTCGTATCGAGGAAGAAGATAAATTCGTAGCCGTCTACCCGTCGGATCGCTTCAAGATCTCCTACACGATCGACTTCGAGCACCCGTTGATCGGCGAGCAGCGGCAGACGTTCGTGGTCACGCCCCGCTGCTTCACCGAGCAGATCGCGCCGGCCCGCACCTTCGGCTTCCTGCGCGAGGTCGAAGCCCTTCGCCGCAATGGCCTGGCACTCGGCGGCTCGATGGAGAACGCGGTTGTCGTCGGCGATAACTCGATCCTCAACAACCATCTGCGTTTCGAGGACGAGTTCGTGCGCCACAAAATTCTCGACGCCATCGGGGACCTGATGCTCCTCGGCGCTCCCCTGCTGGGGCACGTGGTCGCCTACCGCGCCGGTCACTCGCTGCACGCCCGTCTGGTCGAGACCATCCAGAAGAACACCGACGCGTGGCGCACGGTCACCTGGGAAGACGTGGTCTACGACATCGCGTCCCGTCGCCCGTATCTGGTGCCCGCACACGTCTGATCCGACGTTCGACAACTCGGCAAGCCTCTGCGGCCCGATCCTCTTGTGGATTGCTGCGCGCCGCACGAAACCTAGCCCCTTCGGGGTCGGCACGATAGCCTGCTAGCATTTGATCGTGTAGCAGGGTGCTAGTGGTTCACTCGGGTGTGCGGAGCGTTCTTCAATGAGCGGGAATCCCAGCGAGAGCAGCCAGAAGGAGCTGCGCAGCCGACGGTTGAGGATCGTCGGTCTGATCATCGTGGTGGCGGTCTACATCGCCGCGCTGATCGTCGTGCCGCGATCGCGCCTCGCCTTCGGTGCCGTCTCTTTGCAGGCCATGACAGCGCTGAACCTCACCCTGATCCTGGTGATGCAGTTCGTTCTCGGTCGCAACGTCATCAAGCTCTACGTCGAGCGCCGCCGCCAGAAACCGGGGTCCCAGTTTTCGACCCGCGTCGTCGTCACCTACATCGGTATGGCGTTGATCCCGACCGTGCTGCTGTTCATCGTCGCAACGAGCCTCATCCGAACGGCGGTCGATACTTGGTTCTCGACCGAAACCGAACAGATCGTCCGCCGGGCGCGGGAAGTGTCGGATCTCGCCCAAGAGGATCAGGCCCGCGAGCTACAGCGGGCCGCGCGGTTGATCGCCGACGAGATCAGCGAAGGCCGCATCGGAACGTTGGAATCGGAGTCCTGGGACCTCCTTCGTGTCGACTTTCTCGAGCCCCGAAGCGAGCAACTGGCACTCGATGCGATCGTCGCCTACGACGGAACCAACCTGCTCCTCGAACCGGTGTTCGACGAGGACGGCCCTCACGCCGATGTTTTTCGCCGCCTGCCGACCCTACCGACGACCCGCGCGCTCGCGGAAGAAGAGTCGCAGGGCGGTGGCCAAACGTTTGCCCCGTTGCCCGAGAACCATCCCCTGTACGTTCCGCGCGCTCAGATCGTGGGGGCGCTCGAAGGCCAGCCGTTCCGGCTCAGCAACGAGATCGGCGACGGTGCACGGCTCCTGCGTGCAGGGGAACCGATCTTCGACCCGGTTGACCGCGACGTCACCACCGGCGTTGTCGTCGTCGGTCGCATCGTCACCGACGCCCTGATTGCCGAAGTCGGCGCCATCGAAAACCTCTACGACAGCTTCATGTCCGGGCTCGCCGAAAAGGACCCGATCCTCAGCAACTACCAGCTGACCTTCCTGCTGATGACGCTGCTCATCGTCTTCTCGGCGCTGTGGGTCGGCATGTACTTGGCCCGCGGTGTGACGGTTCCCATCCAGAAGCTGGCCGAGGGCACGCGAGCCGTCGCCGCCGGCGATCTCAGCTACCAGGTCGAGGTCGATGCCCAGGACGAGCTCGGCACGCTGGTCGAATCGTTCAACCAGATGACCAGGGACCTGCGCGCCGGTCAGGAGAACCTGCGCCAGTCACGCGACCGCCTGCAGGCGACCAACACCGAGCTCGACGAGCGGCGCCGCTACATGGAGGCGATGTTGGCCAACATCGGCACCGGCGTCATCTCGCTGAACGCCGAGGGCGAGATCTCGACGTTCAATCGCGCCGCCGCACGCATGCTGGCGATGGACGCGTCGGAGGCGATCGGCCATCGTTTCGAGAACGTGTTGAGCAACGAGGCGTTCGCCGACCTGAGCAGCCTGATGGAACGCGCCAAGACACGTCGCGCCCCCCTCGAAGACGAGCTTTCGCTCGACGTCAACGGCAGCCGCCTGACCGTTGCGGCCCACTGTTCGATCCTCAGAGACAATGCCGGCGCCTACATCGGAACGGTGGTCGTCCTCGACGACCTCACCGAGTTGATCACGGCGCAGAAGACCGCGGCGTGGCGGGAAGTCGCGCGGCGCATCGCCCATGAGATTCGCAATCCGCTGACCCCGATCCAGCTATCGGCGCAGCGCATCGCGCGCCGCTACCGGCGTGCCGCCGGCGCCGAGGGACAGTACGACGTCATCGAGGAGGGGACGCGGACAATTCTGCAGGAGGTCGACACGCTCAAGGGCCTGGTCAGCGAGTTTTCCCGCTACGCCCGCATGCCGACGGTCAGCCTGGTGCCCGCCAACTTGCAGGAGATCGTCGAGAACGGCCTGCTGGCCTGCGCCAGCATGCACGAGGGCATCGCCGTCGAACGCGACTTTTCACCCCATATCCCCATCATCGACGCCGACCCCGACCAGCTCAAACGCGCCTTCACCAACCTGTTCGACAACGCCGTCGAGGCGATGGAGGGCGAGGGCACGCTGCGGGTCAGCACCTCGTACGACAGCGACCTTCAAACGGTGCGCATCGAGGTGGCGGATACCGGCCCCGGCATCGAGCCGGAAGACAAGGACCGCCTGTTTCTCCCCTATTTCTCGCGCAAGCACGGCGGCACCGGGCTCGGCCTGGCGATCGTCCATCAGATCGTGGCCGATCACAGCGGCTACGTCAGGGTTAGCGATAACCAGCCGCGCGGAACCGTCATCAGCATCGAGCTACCCTGTTGAGCAGCGCGCCCAGCATCCTGGTCGTCGATGACGAGCGCAACGTGCGCGCCACCCTGAAGAGCGTCCTCGAAGACGAGGGCTACGGCGTCAATACCGTCTCCAGCGGCGAAGAGGCGATCAAGGCGACCAAGCGTTTCCATCCCGACCTCATCCTGCTCGATATCTGGCTGCCCGGCATCGACGGGCTCGAGGTCCTCGAGCAGCTCGGCGACACCGACACCCACTCGGTCGTCGTCATGATCTCGGGCCACGGCAGCGTCGAGTCGGCGGTTCGGGCCACGAAGCTCGGAGCCTTCGACTTCATCGAGAAGCCGCTGTCACTCGACCGCGTCCTACTGGTGATCGCCAACGGCCTCAAGCACAAGGACCTGCAAGACGAGAACCGCCGCTTGCGCGCCGAGGCCAGCGAGCGCTGGGACATCCTCGGCGAATCCGACACCATCGTCGCCCTGCGCGAGCAGATCAATCGCGCCGCCCCGACCAACGGCCGCGTCTTGATCTTCGGTGAGAACGGCACCGGCAAGGAGCTCGTGGCGCGGCGCATTCATGCCCTGTCGCAACGATCGGCGGAGTCTTTCGTCGAGATCAACTGCGCCGCCATCCCCGACGAGCTCATCGAGAGCGAGCTGTTCGGGTACGTCGAGGGAGCATTTACGGGCGCCGTTTCCGACAAGCCCGGCAAGTTCGACCTCGCCGACGGCGGCACGCTGTTCCTCGACGAGATCGGCGACATGAGCATGCGCACCCAATCGAAGGTATTGCGCGCGCTGCAGGAGCAGACCTTCCAACCGGTGGGCTCGACCACCGATCACAGCGTCGATGTCCGGGTCATCGCCGCGACCAACAAGGACTTGCAGAAGGAAATCGAAGAAACCCTCCAGGAATTGATCCTGGCCCTGGAAGAAGCTCAGAAACAACAGGGCCAGCCGAAGCCGCCGATGCCTGGCCAGCCCGGCCAGCCGCCGGGCCGGGTGGTTGGCCGGCCGGTGGTTGACCGGCCGCAGCGAGGCAGGCCCCGCGGGCGAATGGGGGCTTCGTACCTCGTGGACGAGGGCGTCTTTGTCTGCCACGATCATAACGGCGTTCCTGTTGTTGGGGGTCCCACCTGGGGGATCGAGGTCGGGTGTTTCCGAGCCGTTGCTAATTGTGAGGTTCCGTATCGTGCTGTTGTCCCCGGCAACGAGGCACGAAAACTCAAGGGCGGAGGGGTCCAACCCTGCACAGTCGATGATCGCTCCACCCTTCGCCACACCGGTTGGCACCCCGTTTCTGTCTAGCTTGAGGTCGAGATCGCTTCTCAAGATGCTGTTATCACCCTGCTTCATCTGGCCGCAGGTGTTGTTGTCCGACCTCTCCTCCTCTGGTCCACCCGAGCAATTCGGTAACACGTACACTCCAGGCGCGAGAACCAGATCGATATTGTCTCGCCCGATATTCTCGAGTAGATCGGCGGTGTTGTCGACCAGCACGAGGTTGTCGTCGTGGGC
>JADFNY010000085.1 GCA_022563115.1 Acidobacteriota bacterium
CGATACCCACATTTTCCGACGTTACGGCCGCCAACGACATCGATTTCCGCCACCACCACGGCGGCACCGGTGACAAACAGCTCCCGGAAACGATGGGCTCCGGCGTCGCCTGGCTCGACTTCGACCGCGACGGGCGCTGGGACCTGTACTTCGTCGACAGCGCCGGCGCCAACGCCCTCTACCGCAACGCCGATGGCGCCTTCGAGGCCGTTCCCCGGGCCGGCATCGCGGATCGAGGCTACGGAATGGGCGTCAGCGTCGCCGACTACGACGGCGACGGCTTCCCCGATGTCTATGTCAACAACCTCGGAGGCAACGCGCTGTACCGCAACAACGGCGACGGCACCTTCTCGGACGTCACCGACGAGGCCGGTGTCGGCGGCACCGAATGGTCGGTGAGCTCGGCGTGGGGCGACCTCGACGGCGACGGTCTTCCCGACCTCTATGTCGCCAACTACCTCGTCTTTGACCTCCAGAACCCCCTGTACTGCGGCGAGCCCGGCCAGGGCATTCGATCGTACTGCCACATCAGCCTCTTCGACGGCGTCGCTGACACAGTGTACCGCAATGACGGCGATGGGCGCTTCACCAACGTCACGGCACAAATCGGGTTCACGGAGGACGGCAGGGGCCTCGGTGTGGCTATGGGCCACGTCGATGACGACAGCTTGCTCGACGTCTACGTCGCCAACGACACGACGAGGAACTTCCTCCTGCTCAACCGCGGTGGGTTCACGTTCGAGGACGTCGGCCTCGTGTCCGGAGTCGGCTACGGGGCCGACGGCAGGCCGCTGGGCGGCATGGGAACGGAGCTCGCCGACCTCGACGGCGACGGCACGCCCGAGATCCTGGTCACCAACTTCGCCTTCGAGCCGGCGAACCTCTACCGCTCGGTGGCGCCCGGGTTCTTCCTCGACGACACCTTCCAGCTCGGGCTCGGCAAAGCGACGTTTCCGACGCTCGGCTTCGGCCTGGCGCTCGAGGATTTCGACGGTGACGGCGACCTCGACATCGCCGTCGCCAACGGCCACATCCTCGACGACGTCTCGAGGCTCAAGGACAACACGACGTATCCGCAGCCCAACCAGGTGCTGGTCAACCGCCTCACCGAGCTACGCGCCGGGCAAGCGAAGTCCTGGCGACCGGAGCGGGACCTGCTGACCGAGGTCACCGAAGCGGCCGGCGAAGCGATGAGCCGGGCCCGCGTATCCCGCGGCATGGCCGCCGCGGACTTCAACGGCGACGGCCGACCGGACCTGGCGGTGACGAATTCGGACGGGCCCGCGGAGCTGCTCCGCAACGACACGCCGGATACGGCGAACCGTCTGGTGCTGCGGCTCGTGGGGCGGGAATCCGACCGTGATGCGGTCGGCGCGCGCTTGAACGTGCAACCCGCGGGCACCGACACGACCTGGGTTCGTGAAGTACGCAGCGCGTCGTCGTACGCGTCTCAGCACGCACGCGACGTCTACATCGGCCTGGGTTCGAGCTCCGCTGCGCGCGTCGAAATCACTTGGCCGGGCGGCAACGAAGAAACTCTCGAGCGGCTGGAAGCCGGCCGCCTGTACGTCCTCGTCGAGGGCCGAGGGGTGGTCGCGGAGCGGACTCTCGGCGCGCGATAGATCACGGGACCGGCCTGCTAGTCACGCCGTTGGCCGTCGATCAACGGCGGATTGATCGGCCGGGCCGGCCGCGTCAGGTAGCGTTCGAGGAACCGTTGGTGCTCCGCATCGTCCGGATACGACTCGCCGGCCGGGTACGGATAGCCCGACATGCCGTGAAACGGCAACGGCCCGACGCGGTCGCCGTACGCGGTGTTCAGATCGGTGTCCTTGAGCCAGCCATGCAGGTAGACGAGGAAGTCGCGGCGCCAGCCCTCGGGGAGCGGCGGTAGCGAAGCCTCGAAGCTGATCGCGACCTCGTCGCCGGTCGCCAGGACGACGTAGCGATCGTCGGCGGCATCGAGCAGCTCGTTGACGTCGCCGAAAGCGGTGTAGAAACCGGGGTGCTGCTCCCACGGCGCCGAAGGCACCAGCGTCTGGTAGTCGAACGTCTCGTAGCCGTCAGCCGTTCGTGAAACGGCGGAAAAACCGCGCGGCCGGAGCTCCGCGGCGCTGGGTGCAAGCACATGAACCCGTAGGGGAACGGCGGCCTGGACCGCCGATGGCGCCGCCGAACCGTCGACGCCACCCGCAGAGGCCGCTGCGGAGGGCCTGGCGTCCGCCGGTCGCAGCTCGAGCACACCGACTCGGGGCACGCCGTGCTCCAACTGCCAGTCTCCGGAAGGCACGAGGCCGCCCGCGAACTCCCCACCGACGCCGTAGGCCATCGCATCCCAATAGAGGCGCATCGTCGTGCCGATCCGTACCCGCGCGTCGGCGCGGTTCAACACCGAGGTCACGTCGACGATGAGCGTCGAGTTCTTCGCCACCGGCAAACCGATGTCCTCGATGGCGGTCCGCCACCCCCCTTGTCCGTCGGGAACCTCGAGCGACACCGGGGTGAACTCGGTGCGCGGGTCTTGATCGATCGCCAGGTTGACGCTGCCCATCGACCAGTAGACCCAGCCCGTCAGATAGAGGTGGACAGGCCCATCGCCGGGAATCTCCGGCAGCTCCAGGGTCACCGAATGGGCCGTCGCCAGACCGTCGTAGGCCGCGGGCTCGAACGGCCGCGCCCAAGTGCCATCGATCGCCGCCAGCCCGTTGGTCCAATCGACGCCCGCCTGGTCGGTGGCGCGCACCGGCAAGAGCTGCTCGTGGGCGTACAACCGGAGGCCGGGTCGCGCCCGGCCGCCGAAGGCTTCGTCGGGCAGCACCTCGAGCGATTCGGGGTGGTCGATCGCGAGAATCCGCACGGCGTCGAGGTACGTGGTCTCGCGCAGCTCTTCGGTGAGGCGGATCTGGTAGCTTCCGTCGACGGCGCGGAGCTGTTCCCCGGGAACGAACACGTACTCATCGGGTTGCGGGTCGGGGACGTGGTAGAGGCCCTCGGCCAACAGCATCCCGAGCGGCGACGCGCCGAGCACCTCGTTGACGAAGTGGAAGCCGCGGCCGTCCCAGGTGTAGAGAAACGGGCACGAGCCCTCCAGTCGTTCCAGCTCGGTGGTCGTCACCAGCTGGTCTGCGGCAACGTCGAAGAGGTTCTGCACGATCCCGTTGGGCCAGGTAATTCGCAGGATCTCGGCGCCTTCGGCCGAGCCGATGCCGAAGTGCAGCGGCGTCGATCGCAACGGGCGCAGCTGATAGGACCCGTCGACCTTGACCTCGATGTTGGCGCCGATCCCGTTGAGGTTGTTCTTGATTCCGACGACGTTAACGGCCAGCCAGTTGCCGGCCGGCTCGGGCTGCACGAAAGAGAAGAGCTGCCCGGCTTGCTCGACCATGATGTCGACTCCTCCGTTGCCGTCGATGTCAGAAGCGGCGAGAAAACGGGTCGGCGCGCCGTCGAAGAGCACGGCGCCCGACGACGGCAGCGGGTCGAAGGGCACGAACGCAAAGCCGCCGGCGTTGACGAAAAAGCGCGTCGGTCCAGCCGTCGTCAGCACCAGGTCGAGGTAGCTGTCGTTGTTGAAATCGGCGGCGTCCAATGCGTCGGCGCGCAGGCCGGCGAGGGCGCCGAGATCCACCGGCTGAAACGTCCCGCCGGACATGTTCCGGAGCGCCACGAGGCCATCGGCGGTGGCCAGCAGCAAGTCGATGCGGCCGTCGTTATCGAAGTCCTCGGCCACCGCCGCCGACGTCGCCACCACCACGCCGGCGCCCACCGCGGATCCGATCTCCATGAACCTCCCGCCGCGCTGGTTGCTGTACAGCTCGGTGCCGTTCTCGCCCCACAGAAACAGGTCGACGTCATAGTCGTGATCGAAGTCGGCCCACAGCGCGCCCTGCCCCGCCCGGGCATCGTCGAGACCGGCCACCGAGGTGGTGTCGTCAAATGCCCCGCCGCCGAGATTGCGCAGCAGACGCAACGAACCGCCGGCGTGGGTGATCAAGACATCGAGGTCGCCGTCGTGGTCGTAGTCGAGCCACAACACGCCGGAGGCGGCCGCGGTCGACGGAAGCCCCTCCGCTTCGACGGGCTCGAAAACAACGGCATCGTCGCGACCGTCGCCGAGTACGTTGCGAAACAGACGATCACCGGCGACGTCGCCGACGTAGAGATCGGGCCATCCATCGCGGTCGAAGTCACCCAGCCCGGCAAGCCCCGCCGGGGTCGAAAACTCCCGCCACGCGTGGCCGCTGCCCGTGGACAGCCAGACCTGCCCCGTTGGCCCGGTCGTCAACCAATCCGGGCGGCCATCGCGGTTGAGGTCCGCTACCGCGACGCTTCCTCCCGCCGGCAGGTCGATGGGCGCTCCGAGGGAGGAAAACCGCAAGCCTTGGGCGGAGTCGGGATCCGCGGGCTGCAGGCTGAGGTCGGGCACGACGATGAACGTCGAACGGCTCTGCTCCAGCGCGGCCGGCGAACGCGCCGCCTGCGACAGCCGCTGGTTGGCTTCCCTGTAGAGCGCGATCTCGGGCTCGGCTTCCTGCCGCTGGCCCCGCCGCAGCAAGATCTGGAAGTGCTGGTACAGGGCGCTGACGTAGTGCTGCAAGGCAACGTCGAAGCCCATCGCGGTAACCACCTCGAACTCGGCCAGCGCCTCATCCTGCAGGCCGAGCTGCGCGTACACGGCGCCGAGGTTGTAGCGAATCGCCGGGTCGGTCGAATCGAGATCGCGCGCCCTCTCGAGCGCCGGCCGTGCGTCGCCGAGAGCACCGGTCCGGCGGGTGATCAATCCCCGCAGATATGGCGCCCCCGGATGATCGTCGAGCAGATCACCGGCGTCGGCGAGGGTGCGTAGCGACGCCTCCTCGTCGCCGTTGCGATACTGCGCGACCGCCAGATTGAGGCGGTCCTGGGGCGTCGCCGCGGCGTCGAGCAGAATCTCGGTAAACGCCGCCACGGCGTCGGCGTATCGCTGTTCCTCGTAGGTCGCCTGACCCCGGTTGCGGAGCCGCTGGAGGTCGACCGATTGGGACGCGCCGGCGGCAGCGAAGACCGCGAACGCGGCGCCACAGGCCACCAAGCCGGCGAGGATCGAGGTGCGTTTATCCATTGAGAAGTTCGTTCGTGCGGGGTCGAAAGATGTCGGCTATCGTCGCCGCTAGTCTACCGCTTCCATCGAGATTCCGATGTGGCTGGCCTGGCAAGGTGCCGAAGACCCCGGTGTTCTTCGGCACCCTGCTACACTCGCACTTGTGAGTGTTCCTCCGACTCTGCGCGTACATCCGACGCTGTGTCTCCAGCGGATCGCGATCGCCGGAATCACCACGATCCTGCTCTCCGCCGGAACCGTCGGGTCCGCCCGACAAGCGACACAGGCGATCGACACCGAGGCCCTGAACGCCATCGAGGAGCTATCGGAATCGCTGGCCAATGACTTGCTCGACCTCTCGGTAGCGGCGCGCAACAAGGACCGAACGACGATCGAGCGGTACTTCGCCGATCACCTGATCGCCACGCCCATCCCCGTCGCATCGGTTGATCACCCTGGCCCCGTCGCCTGGATCACGAACCACGACTGGCCGACCGAAGCCGCCACCAGCGTCGACCGCAACACCTTCCTCGGCGGTTTCGAAACCCTGCTCGAGCACTTCCTGTCGATCGAGGACGTGCGCTTCAAGGTCAAGGAGGCCAGCTTCGACGATCGCGGCCACGGCTCGGCGCACATCTCGTTTTTCATCGTCGGGCGCGACCGTGCGGGGCGCCGCGAATGGCTGACCGCCTCGGCCGACATCAAGGCGGTCCGTGCCCTCGGGCGTGGGGCAGGCGGCGCGGAGCCGGCTGACGCTCTCCCAGACGGCGAGCCAACGGCAGCCACAGACGACGAGGTCGCGGCTACGGCTGAAGACGAAGACGCGCAGGAAGAGCCCCCCTGGAAGATCACCTACTTCGAGCTCGACTCGGTTACCTCGATGGTGGCCGAGCGCGAGCTGTTCTCCGAGGTGGCGCTGCCCGCCGGCCTCGACGCCGAGTTTCCACGCTTCGGTGAGGCACCGAACGACACCGTGGTCGCCCACGGCGTCGCGGTCGCCGACGTCGACGGCGACGGGCTGTTCGACATCGTCACCACGGGCGTGGTGCAGAACCGGCTTTACCTGAACGACGGCGCCGGGTCGTTCGACGACGCCTCCCAGCAGAGCTTCCTGTCGCTGTCGCCGCCGGCGTCCGGACCGCTGTTTCTCGACTACGACAACGACGGCGACGCCGATCTGTTCCTCGCCATGATCGGCAACCAGGTGCTGCTCGAAAACCGCCTCGTGCCCGACGGCGTTCTGCGGTTCCTCGACCGATCGATCGAGGCCGGAGTCTACGTACCGGCGAACGGATTCAGCGCCGTTGCCGCCGACGTCAACGGCGACGGCTTCCAGGACATCTACGTCGCCTCGTACAATCGCTACGGCATCGTGATGCCGAACTCCTGGAACCAGGCGACCAACGGCACGCCGAACCTCCTCTTTCTCAACCAGGGCGACGGGACGTTCCGCGAGGTCGCCGAGGAGTGGGGCGTCAGCGATTCGCGCTGGAGCTACGCGGCGGCCTTCGCCGACATCGACGGCGACGGCGACCAGGACCTGTACGTCGCCAACGACTTCGGCGAAAACGGCCTCTACCTGAACGAAGGCGACCACTTCCGGGAGGCGGCCGGGGAGCGGGGCGTTCTCGATCCCGGCAACGGCATGGGCGTCGCCTTCGGCGACTACGACAACGACGGCGATCTCGACCTGCACGTCACCAACATGTCGTCGACCGCCGGCAACCGCATCCTGTCGCGCCTGTACCCCGACGCTGATCCCGAAAACCTGGTGCTCAAGAAGCTAGCGGTGGGTAACTCGCTGTTCGCCAACGATGGTTCCGGCCACTTCGACGACGTTACCCGCGACGTCGGTGGCCTGCCCGCCGGCTGGGCCTTCGGCGGCGGCTTCATCGACTTCAACAACGACGGTTGGGAAGACATCTACAGCCCCAACGGCTTCATCTCCGGCAAGACCATGGAGGACACGTGAAGCCTGTTCTGGCGCCACGTCGTGGCGTCGAGCGCCGAAGCCGAGACCGCCGGCAACGACGAGTATCGCGACAAGCACATGAGCGCCATCTTCACCGAAGGCCTGTCGTTCAGCGGCTTCGAGCGTGACTACGTCGGCCTGAATCTGGGTGGCGCCGACGCGGTGGAAGGCTCCGGCGGTGACCCCGTCTCGATCCGCTACCTCGCCATCTCCGGCATCTCCGGCGCCGACTCGCTCAGCGACGGCCGCGGCGCTGCCTTCGCCGACTTCGACAACGACGGCGACACCGACATCTTCCTGGTGGCGCTGCAAGGCTCGGCGCATCACCTGTTCCGCAACAACATCGGTCAGGATGCGGGCTTCCTGCGGATCGAGCTGGAGGGCACGCGGAGCGGCACCGACGCTTTCGGCGCGATCGTCCGGGTGAAAACCTCGGCGGGCATCCTGACCAAGGTCAAATCGGGCGGCTCCGGCTTCTTGGCCCAGCACGACCCGCGGCTGCTGTTCGGTCTGGGGTCGGATACGGCGGCCGAGTGGGTCGAGATCAGCTGGCCGAGCGGAGCGACCCAGCGCTTGGAGAACGTCCCCGCCGGCAGCTCGATACGCGCCATCGAAGGCTCGGTGCACGCGACAACCACGGAGATGCTCGTCGACGAGCGCCGTTTCAGCCTCGTCGACCCACTGCCGCCGGAAGACGCGCTGTTTGCCAAGCTCACCATCGACCGTGCTACGCCGATGCCCGACCTGAGCCTCGAGACACTCGAGGGCGCGGACGGCGAGGCCACCTCGCTGTACGAAATCACCGCCCCCGGCCGCCGCACCCTGCTGAATATCTGGGCCACCTGGTGCATCCCCTGCCGTAAAGAGATGCCCGAGCTCGAGCTCCTCGCACCGCGACTCGCGGCGGCCGGCATCGATCTGGTCGGCCTCAGCATCGACACCGAACAAACGCGCCAGCGGGTGGTTCCGTTCCTCGAGAGCCTCGGCATCACCTACCCGTCGTACTTCGCCGACCTCGACGAGGTCGCCGGCCTGTTTCGCGGCGCCAACATCTTCGTCCCGATGAGCATCCTGCTCGATGAGAACGGCCGGCCGGCCCGCGTGTTCAGCGGCTGGTCGCCGGCCACCGAGGCGGCCCTCGAGGAGCTGGTCGGCACGAGCCGCGAGTAGGAGCCCTTACCAGCTCTCTTCGTCGACCTCGGCGAGCACCGCGTTGCGCGGGTTGAAGATCACATCCTCGATAATGAAACCATCCGGCAGATTGAAGGTGAACTCCTCATAGGGCTTGTCGACCAGCACCTTGACGACCACGAACCGGTCGTCGCCAACGTCGAGGCGCACCGGGACGATCATCCGGAACGGCACGTCGGGCTTGACGCTCTGGCGGACGCGGATCCTGAGTTGGCTCTGCCCGTCGACCAGCGTCTCGACCTTCCAGGCGAAGCGGTACGTCGGCACCGCGGTGCCGTAGACCCACTGGTCGAAAAACCACCCCATGTCCTCACCGATGTGCTTCTCGACGATGGCGCGGAAGCTCTCGGTGGTGGCCTCGCCGCCAAGATGGGTGGCGACGAAGTCGCGCATCATGACGCGGAACGGCTCGTCGGACCCGGTCGTCCAGTCGTACATCGCCATCCGCAACATGTGAAGGATGTAGGCGCCCTTTTCGTAGGCGAGCATCTGGTAGTCAACCGGGGTCTCGCTCGACGACAGCCGGTAGCCGAGCGTGATCGGGCCCGACCAGGTGCCCTCGGACCTACGCTGCATCACCCCGGCGGGCATGCCGAAACGGCGAAATCCGGCGTTGCCGCGCTTGAAGACGTCGTTGCGCCAAGCCGCGGTCATCTTGTCCAACACCCGCAGGTCGTCCTCGTAGGCGGTCACGTACAGCGCCCCGGAGTACTCGGCGAACCCTTCGGAGATCCACTGATCGCGGTAGCTCTTCCAGCCGACCATGTGTCCCCACCACTGGTGTGCCACCTCGTGGGCGCGGAACGCCGTCATGTTGTCGGATTGGTCACCGAAGGAGCTCGCCGCTAGGTGCAACAGGCCCGGAAAGCCCTGGCCGTGGTTGCCCGGGATCCGCGTGGCCGACATGTAGGAAAACGGGTAGTCGCCGAACATCTCCGAGAACAACCGCAGGCTGTTGCCGATGTCGATGCCGACATTGCCAAGCGCGTCGCCGCCGAATCCGGTTGCGAAGCCGAACACCATGATCGGCGGCACTCCCTCGATCTCGACCTCGCGCGCCTCCATCGAGCCGTAGTTGTACGACACGAGGGCCACCGGCAGCTGCTGCTCGAACCGAACCACGCGCTTGTCACCGACCACCTCGTCAGCAACCTTCACCCCGGAGGCGAAGACCTTGTCGCCGTCGTCGACGCGGAAGGTCATGTCGAAGGTGGCCCGTTGCAGGTAACCAATCCCCGGGTACCAGAAGGTCGATGCCTTTAGGTATTCGCCGCCGCCCAGCAACGTGTCGACGAGCTCGCCGTCATACTCGAAGGTCACGGTCGTCGCCGTTGCCGCGGCCAGCTCGCGGTCGAAAAACACTGACACGGCACGTTCGAACAGATCGTCCTTGGCCTCCTCTTGGACAAAAAACAGCGGCTGCCCGTCGGCGTCGAACACCTCCTGCATCTCGACCAGCGGATGAACCTCGAAACGCAGGACCCGTGTCGCGACCCGCGGCACCAACTCGAGCTCGGCCCTCGCCGCTTCGACGTTGCCGCCGTCGAGCGTCATCTCCAACGAGTAGTGGATCGGCTTCGCGACGGGGTCCTCGACGGCCCCGAATCCTCCCCACTGGTCGAATCTCTTGAAGCGCGTCCAGCCGCGCAAGCGGAACAGGTCCGACGCCATTGGATCCTGTTCGAAGTGCAGCGGACCATCGTCGCGGGTCTCGATCCAGGCGGAGAAGAAGCCGTTCCGGCCGCCGGCAAGGTCAATGAGGATACGGGACTCGAGGTTGACGAGCTCTTCCTCGATGAAGTGCTTGCGGATGTCGTCGTGGAGATCCTCGGCGTCGTCGACGTACCGGAGGTCGTTAGCACCGAGAGGAAGGGCGCTCGGCGGACCGCTGTCTGCAACATCGGCGGTGGCCTGGGCGTCAGCACCGACGCGTGTGCGTGAAGCCGTCCTGCCGACGAATGCGGCGGTCGCGTCGGTAAACCGAAGATAGATGCGATCGAACGCCTGGGTAAGCGACTCCTCGTCGGTGAATTTTACCAGCTGGTCGCGCTCGACCCCGGAAGGCGGGTCGTAGAAAACGCGCCCCTCACCGATGAACACCGCCCCGGTCACCCGGCCGCCGACCGGCTCGAACGGCAGCCAAACCCCATCGTCGAGCAAGAACGTCGCCGGGCCGCGACTGAACTTGACGCCGGTGATCCGCAGGGCCGCGGTCGTGTCGACGCCGATGTCGCGCAAGGCTGCGTACATGGAGGCCGCATCAGAGGCCGCATCGGCCGCCACCTGGGCCGCCGGAGTCGCCGGGTCTTGGGAAACCTCGACCTGCGGTCTCGTGACCGTCAGCAGCGCCGCCAGCAACACGAGTACCGCTCGCATGGTCTCCAGTGTGGGGTCTTCCCGCGCCCGTCACAAGGCCCCGCCACCGAAAGCCTTTTCCCAGTCCACCTTCGCGGTGAGCTGCATGAGGGCGAACAGGGTCACCACCGCCCCCACCGTGATCGTCAGGCCGGTGAACCTCTGGAAAAAGAACGCGTAGTTGAACAGCACCAGGTAGACGAGCTGCGCCGGCCCGGCTTGGGTGAGAGCGAAGCGCGTGTCGCCGACGACCCTCAGGTACGAGACCACCAGGAACATGCTGACTG
>JADFNY010000417.1 GCA_022563115.1 Acidobacteriota bacterium
GTCGCAACGCGGTGCCCGTGATGTCGACGCGCCGATCCCGTTGAAGGTCGATCCGGCGATCGCCGACGCCGGTGCGGTGAGCCTCGAAAATGAAGAGCTCTACTCGTGGGATCTGGCCGGGATGAGCCCCGACGAGCTGGTGGCGCGAGGAACGCCGCTCGGTGGCGACGAGCTTGCCGCCTACGATGCCGCAGCGCCGAGCTTGCCGACCGCGCCACCGTCGATGGCCGAGAGCGAAGCGTCCCGATGAGCGTCCTACGCATCGCCCACATCTCTTACTTGAACTCGGCCCCCTTCTTCGCCGGCATGAAAAACGAGCGTTTCGAGATGGTCGACATGCATCCGCGGGCATTGGGCCAAGCCGCCGAGCAGGGCGAGATCGACGCCGGTCTGATGTCGATCGTGGATACGTTCCGTAACCCGCAGTTCGAGCCGCTCGGCGATCTCGGTATCGCGCTCGACGGCGCCGCCCACTCGGTACTGCTGTTCTCCAGCGAGCCGGTGCGAAAGCTCGACGGTGCGACGATCGGTATCACCGGGGAGACGAGCACGTCGTACCCGCTGTTGCGGTTGCTGCTCGACGGCCACTTCGGCGTGCATCCCGCCGCTTACCTCCGGAGACCGAACGGACCGGAGGTTTCCGATGATGCCATCCTTCTGATTGGCGATTCGGCGTTGCGGCGCGCCGCGCGCAGCGGTCTGCAGCCCGGCAGCCGCGACTATGGCCGCGGCATCCTGGAGCTGGGGGCCGGTCGCTTCGAGGAGCCTTATCAGCACGTGCTCGACCTGTCGGCGGCGTGGCGCGAGTGGCAGGGGAGGCCGTTCGTCTTCGCTCGTTGGATGGTGCGCCGTGAAGTCTCGCGACAGGATCGGGTCATGCTGGTCGAAGCATTGCTCTCCAGCCTCGACGCCAACATGCGCCGCCTCGAGGAGCTGGCGGCCGAGAACGCCGACCGCGTCGGTATCTCGGCGCCGGCCGCGTACGCCTACCTGATGGCTTTCATCTACCGCTTCGGGGACCAAGGTGAGCAGGCGATCGAGACCTTCCGCGAATTGCTGGAGTCGACCCAGTGGTGGGAAACCGCACCGCCGGCGGTGCTCGAAAAGCGACGGGCATGAGCTCGCCGGAGCTGGTGCTGAAGGCGCGTGATCGGGTGCGGCAAGCCCGCGCCGACGGCGGAGAGGGTGCCGTACCCGGACGGGTGCTGGAGCGCTTGCTGGACCCGGCGGCGACGCGTGGCGTCGAGTTAAAGACCATCGCCGATAAGGTCGGTGCCGGTGGGCGTATCACGCCCGAAGAAGGGCTCTGGCTGCTGACCGACGCACCGCTGTTGGCGCTCGGCGAGATGGCGCGCACATGGCAGCGGCGCTACAACCCCGAGGGGCGGGTGACGTTCGTCATCGACACCAACCCGAACTACACGAACTTCTGCGACGCTGACTGCCTGTTTTGCGCCTTCTACCGCAAGCCCGGTGACACCGAAGAGGGGTACGCCCATACCGTCGACGACCTCATGGACCTCATCGGCCGCTCCGTCGAACGGGGAGCGACGACGGTCCTGCTGCAGGGCGGGCTGCACGACGACTTGTCGATGGATTACTACCTCGACGTCGTTCGTGCCTTCGGCGAGCGCTACCCGGACGTGCACCCGCACCTGTGGTCGGCGCCCGAAATTGGCAAGATGCGCGAAGTTTCGGGCCTGAGCTACGACGAGATCTTTGCCCAACTCTATGAAGCCGGTCAGCGAACCATGCCCGGCGGTGGCGCGGAGCTCCTATCGGACCGCGTGCGCGCCCGCATCTCACCCAAGAAACAAAGCGCCGACGAATGGCTCGACATCCACCGCGCCGCCCACGCACGCGGTTTCAGGACCACCGGTACGATGATGTACGGCCACGCCGAGCAGCCCCCCGACATCATCGAGCACCTCGAGTGTCTGCGCGCCCTGCAGGATGACACCGACGGGTTCACGGCGTTCATTCCCTGGTCGTACAAACCAGGGAACACGCCGATGCAGGGGCAGTTTCCGGAGTACCCCGGCCCGGCGGTGTACCTGCGCGTACTTGCCCTGTCGCGCATCTATCTGGATAACTTCGCGCACATCCAGGCATCGTGGTTCTCCGACGGCAAGAAGGCGGGGCAGGCGGCTCTCCACTTCGGCTGCGACGACTTCGGCGGCACGCTGATCGAGGAGAACGTCCTCTACGAGGCCGATCACGAGGTGTCGGTAACGACCGACGAAACCATCGAGATCATCCGCGAGGCCGGCTTCACCCCGGCGCGCCGGCGAACCCCCCTTTACGATGTCGTCCAAACGTATTGACAGGGGGTTGAAAACCTCCCTTGAGAGGCTCGCGGTCGCGGCGCTGCTGCTGTTGGCGGCGTCCGCTTGCACCTCAGGGACATCGATCAAAGGAAACCCCGCTCTCCCCGAAGACGCGCCCCGCGTCGTGGTCGACACCAACCTCGGCAACTTCGTGATCGGCTTGTACGAGGAACAGGCGCCGGTGACCGTCTCGAATTTTCTGTCGTACGTCGAGACGCAGCACTTCAATGGCACGGTGTTCCATCGCGTCATCCCCGGTTTCATGATCCAAGGCGGGGGCTTTGTCCGTCGGAGCGAACAATTCGTCCGCAACGAAGTCAGCCCGCCGATCGTTCTCGAGTCCGACACGGGTCTGAAGAACTACCGGGGAACGGTCTCGATGGCCCGCACCCTCCAGCCTGACAGCGCCTCGGACCAGTTTTTCGTCAACCTGGCCTACAACCAGCGCCTCGACCGTCTCGGCGACGTCGAGCTCGGCTACGCCGTGTTCGGCCAGGT
>JADFNY010000086.1 GCA_022563115.1 Acidobacteriota bacterium
TCGACCCAAAAGGGCATCGAGTTGTGGAGCGCCACCACCGGGTTCAGCGGCAAGGGCGGCTTCGAGTACGGCGTCGGCGTCGTCAACGGCAACGGTAGCGGCGCGTTCGGTGCCACCGGACGCAACGACAACAACTCCTCCAAAGACACCTACGCCAGAGCGGCCTACAAGATCGGTGGGTTGTCGCTCCTCGGTGATCCGGAGAACGCTCCCGCGCAATCCGACAACTGGCGGGACGACTCGCTGACTCTGGGGGTTTTCGGTTACCGAGGATCCGCCCCCTTCATGCTGATGGAGGAGCACGAAGAAGAAGAGGAAATGCACGGCATGGTCAGTTCAGAGGCCGCACTCTTCGCCCTGCAGGAGGATCACGAGGAAGACGATCACGGCGCGGAGGCGCTGATGGGCGATGAGCGATACAACCGCTTTGGCGTCGATTTCGACTTCTGGTTCCGCGACCTGAATCTCTTCGGAGCTTACATGCGGGGCGAGACTCGCCTCGACCCTCTGAGCCCCGACCACGCGACGGCCGAATTCACCAGTTGGTTCACCGAAATGGACTACGTCATCTATCCGTGGCTGATCGGTGCGCTGCGGTATGAACAAGTCGATTTGCCGCAACCGATGCGCGACATCGAGCGATGGACGCCTCACGTTACGGCGTTGATCCGTGCCAACGCGAAGTTCACGTTCGACGCTGAACTGCACCCGAAGGAAGGGGTCAGGAACCGGTACTTCTTCAGTTTCGCATTCGCCTTCTAGGAGCCGCCACCGTGGATTCCCGGCAGATGACCAACAGAGGAGACAACAAGATGAACAGCATGATTCGAGTTTCCCACGCCCGCGACACTCGCTGGGCACGGCACACGGCGCTGGCGCTCGTCGGCATGATTGCTCTAGCGCTGAGCTTGGGCGTTGCGCAGCCGGCAATCGGCTCCGGTGAGACTGAAGTCGTCGGCACTGTGTCGGCTGCCTCGCGAGGCTTCCCTTCGGTAGTAATTCTCGAGCCTGCCAGCCCCGCAAGGGTTCCGATCTCGAGCGAGCCGGCGAAGATCAACCAGGTCGGCAAGAGCTTTACCCCGGGCGTGGTCGTCGCCCGAGTCGGACAGGTCGTGGAGTTCCACAACGGCGAGAGCCTGTTGCACAACGTCCACATGATCAATCTCGACTCCGGCGACACGCTCTTCAACATCGCCATGCCGGTCGTCGGGATGGTTCATCGCTTCACACCCGAGGAACCCGGCGTCTACGCGGTTCTGTGCGACGTGCATCCGGAGATGGAAGCGTATGTGATCGCCACAAACAGCCCCTACTACACGGTCGCAGCCGAGGACGGCAGCTTCGAACTGCCTGAGGTTCCCTCCGGCAGTTACACGCTGCGCGTTTGGAACGTGAAGGAGTCGCGCTCCTTCGCAAGGGAAGTACAGGTCGCCGGACCGACGACCGAGATCTCATCCGGGCGATGAGCCTCGTGCAGCCCGGCGCTTGGAGGCAAAGAAACTCGGGCATCCGGTGGCGACTAGGGCCGGCTGACTCTCGCCGCAACCCGAAACCTACTGACAGTTGACACCTTGTAGCCCAATCTAGGATACTTACATCTTATTATAGGATAACAACGCGGCGCCAGCTGGCAGCTACCGCTACTGCGCCGAGCACCACGAGTTGGGCAAAGGTAACGAGGCCCATCCCATGACCACAATCGAGCTCAAGCCCCTCGGCAAGGCCGGGCGCCTGTTCTGGACGACAGCTCAACTTCTCGGGCTGGTCACTATGGCGGTGTTCATCATCGGGTTCTTCGCGCGTCCCGACACCGCTTTGAACGTGCTGTGGAATGCCGCGATCCCGTTGCTGCCGGCGACGTTCCTGATCAACCCCGCTCTCTGGCGAAATTCCTGCCCGCTGGCAAAGCTCAACATGCTGCCGAACCGTTTCGCCGGGCGGCGTGTGGCGACGCGCCACATCACCCACGCCGCCGGAGCGGTAGGAATCGTGCTCTTCGTGGTCATGGTTCCGGCGCGCCGGTTTCTGTTCAACACCGATGGCGTCGCGCTCGGCGTGACCGTGATCCTGATTGCGGTCGCTGCTCTCCTGCTCGGCACCCTCTTCGACGCCAAAGCGGGATTCTGCAACACGTTCTGCCCGGTGCTCCCGGTCGAGCGGTTGTACGGACAACGGCCACTCGTCGACATCGGCAACGCGCATTGCTCGATCTGCACGCTGTGCACCAAAACGGCGTGCATCGACCTGGCGCCGACGAAGTCGGTTGCACTGACCCTCGGGCGCTCGAATGGCGCACACGCCTGGTTGCACACGGTTTACGGTGTCTTTGCCGCCTCGTTCCCGGGATTCGTCGTCGGCTACAACCTCACACCGGACGGCCCTTTGTCGACCGCCGGCGCCGTCTACTTGCAGGTTGCCGCGTGGTCTGCGGGCAGCTTCGTCGTCACCTACTTGGTGGTGCGCGGAGTCGGCCTGAGCGCCGAGGTCACGACGCTGACCCTGGCGGGCACGGCGCTCGCCCTCTACTACTGGTATGCGGCGCCGGTGCTGACAACCGCCTACCGCCTGCCCGTCGAGGGAACCACGGCTATTCGGGGCGCGGCGTTCGTGCTCATCGCCGTCTGGTCCTGGCGCGCCTTGGCCCAGCGCTCGGCAAACGGCAGGCAGGTAACCGAACCCACATCGTGAGCTCCTGCCGGCGGCACCCGATGGCGAAGTCGGCAAACGAGGCCGATCTCTTCGAGGCCATTCAGCTGCGCAACTGGCGTGCCAGGCTGACGGCCTTCGTCGCCGGTCTGTTCGCTTTCGAGGCGATCACCGGGCTGGTGATGTACTTCGGGCCCTTCAGCGTAACCGCCCAGGTGATGGTGCTGCTGCACACCGCGCTCGGGCTCGCCTTCGTGGCACCCTACGTCGCCTATCAGGTGCATCACTGGTTGACCAACCGGGAGCGCCCGTTCAACCAGCACAAGTTGCTCGGCTCACGCAAAAGCCGCGGCCAGGTCGCTGCACAGCAAGTGGATGACGTCGCCGGCCGAGTACGACGTAGCGCCGTCGGCCAGCAAGGTGGTGATCAGAGAGAGGTCGTCGCCCGACGTCAGGATCGGGGGTTCTTCGTAGCCGTCGTTCCGGATCTGGCCCATCCCGATGGTGGCGACGAGCCCGTTGCACAGACAACGACGGCCGATCGTGTCGTCGATGCTCCCTCCCTTGCGCACGTAGTCTTCCGGCGGCTCGGCCGGACACCGGTAGCCGAGGCTGCCGTCGGCCTGTTTGAAGGCCGTGCGCAGGTAACCGAGATCGCACACCCGCTGTCGCAGCCCGTAGGTGTGCCGATCCGCGAGCGTGTTCTTCAGGCAGACGACCTTGAAAGGGAATCCCGTGGGCGATGCCGTGGGATCGGTGAAAACGTCGGGGGGTGAGCCGCAGCGGATCCGCTCGAGGACCTCGTCCTTGAGCTGCGGCGCGATGCCGGATTCCTCGCAGAAGGCAAAGAGCGTCCCCACTTGCACGCCGTGGGCCCCGTTTCGGAGGGCCTCGGCGACCCGGTCGGGACGACCGTACGACCCGGCGAGCCAAAAAGGTGCGCCGAGGTCACGAATCCGCTGGAGGTCAACGCGGTCTTTCTCCGAGTAGATCGGCTGGCCCCGTTCATCGAGCCGTGACGGGCCGCGTGGCGGCGCGTTGTGTCCTCCGGCCATCGGCCCCTCGACCACGAAGCCGTCCACCCTGCCGGTGGCACGCTTGGTGAGCGCCGTCGCCAGCGTCGACGACGCGACGATGGCGAGAAAAAACGGCCGCTGCAGTGGGTGCTCCGGGCGAGGCAGTATCGACGCGGGATCGAATCGAACGCGATGCTCTTCGCCGCTGTCGGCCCCGGCGACGGTAAGTTGCAGGGTCACGGGCTCGTGGCCGGCGAGTTTATCCAGCACGCCCGGGATTTCACGTGGGATGCCGGCGCCCACAAGGACATAGTCGACCCTGGCCAGCATCGCCCCGTAAAGCGAGGCGAGGTTTGGCATCTGGATCTTCTCGAGATAGTTGATGCCCACCTTGCCTTGGTGGCCTTCCTTGGCCAAGTAGACCTCCACGAAGTTGGCGAGAACGGTCAGCTCGACGAGGCGCTTTGGCGACCGGATGGAATGCACGGGCACGCTCCGGAACGGCACACCCGGTCGCTTGCCTCCGGGCACGAAGTAACGCTGTCGAACGCGATCCGCGATGTCGGGACAAGGGAAGTGCCCCATGGCGCGCCGCAGATGCCCTCCCGGATCGCCGAGTTGCAGCCGTCGCGCCAGGATAGTGTCGACAGCGGTCCCGGAGACCACCCCCAAGTGCCCCTCTGTGGAAACGGCCCGTGCCAACCGCCAGCCGGACACACCAGCGCCCATGCCGCCTTGGATGAGAACAGGATGGGCCGTCGGCACCGTAGAGTGCGACATTGGACCGTCAGGTGCCATGGTGGGCGCGAACGTTTGTGGAATCTTCCGTGGGCGAGAATAAATTATATTGGGAGCCTTGTATAGTATATCTACGTCATATGCTTCCCCAGGAACCGCCGAGACCAACTCAGCCGGCTCCGCTGCGATCCAACACCTGCCGCCGCTGCCAGATGTAGTAGATCGCCGGTATGACGACCAGCGTGAGAATCGTCGACGTAACGAGCCCGCCGATCATGGGCGCGGCGATGCGCTTGGTGACGCCGGCGCCCGTTCCCATCGTCTCGGCCCACATGATGGGCAATAGCGCCAGCATCGTCGTCGCGACGGTCATGATCTTGGGGCGCACGCGTTGGACGGCTCCTTCGACAATGGCTTCCACCAGATCGGTGCGCTCGAGCGCGCGGCCGGCGGCGCTCGCTTCCTGCTGCCGTCGCGACCAGGCCTCGTCGAGGTAGACGATCATGATCACTCCCGTCTCGGCGGCGACGCCGGCCAGCGCGATGACGCCCACCCAAACGGCGACGCTGAGGTTGTACTCGAGCAGCCACAGCATCCAGAACGCTCCGACGAGGGCGAACGGTACCGACAGCATCACGATCAGCGTGCGGCCGAGCGATTTGAAGTGGAAGTAGAGCAGGAAGAAAACGAGCGCCAGCGTCAGAGGTACCATCACCGTCAACCGCTCGCGTACACGCTCGAGGTATTCGTACTGGCCTGCCCATGTGATGAAGGTACCGGGCGGGAGCTCGACGGTGTCGAGCACGTGCTGGCGCGCACCCGCGACGAAGTCGCCGATCGGCACGCCCTGCACATCGACGGTGACAACGCCCATGAGCGAGCCGTTTTCGCTCTTGATCATGGGCGCGCCGGTTCGGGTTTCGATCCGTGCGAGTTGTCCGATCGGGATCTGGGCGCCGGTGGGCGTGGAAACGAGGAGGCGCCGGAGTCCCTCCAGGTCGCTTCGCATGTCCCGCGCGTAGCGAACGTTCACCGGGTAGCGTTCGCGCCCCTCGATGGTGGTGGTGATGGTTTTGCCGCCGACCGCGGTCTCGATGACCATCTGGACGTCCGCCACGGTGAGTCCGTAGCGGGCGATGGCGTCGCGGTCGATGTCGAAGTCGATGAAATAACCGCCCGTGACCCGGTCGGCGAACGCCGACGCAACGCCCGGGTAGCCGCTGAGAGTATTCTCGATCTCCACGGCGACGCGCTCGATATCATCGAGGTCGTCACCGAATACCTTGATCGCCAGATTCGACCGGATGCCGGTGCTCAGCATCTCGATGCGCGTTTGGATCGGCATCCACCAAATGTTCGGCATGCCGGGGAACTGCAGTTTGGGGTCGAGCTCCTCGCGTATCAAGCGCTCCCACGTCATGCCGGGCCGCCACAGGTCGCGGGGCTTTAACGTGACCACGGTCTCGTTCATCGACAGCGGAGCCGAATCGGTGGCCGTCTCGGCGCGTCCCATCTTGCCGAAGGCGTGCTCGACCTCGGGGACCTGCATCAGAATGCGATTCATGGTCTGCATCACCTGCCGTGCCTGGGCGATCGACATTCCGGGGACGGCCGTGGGCATGTAGAGGATGGTGCCCTCGTTGAGGGGCGGCATGAACTCGCTGCCGAGCGACCGATAGACGGGCACCGTAAGCGCTACGGCCGCGATCGCCATCACCACAGTCGCCCACCGCCAGCGCAGCCCGAGCTTCACCACCGGGCCGTAGATCGCGATCAACAAGCGGCTGATCGGATGTCGCCTCTCGGGGCGCACTTTGCCGCGTAGGAACGCGACCATGAGCGCCGGGGCCAGCGTCACGGACAACACGGCGGCGAAGAACATGGCGAACGTCTTGGTGTAGGCGAGGGGCCGGAACAAGCGTCCTTCCTGGGCTTCCAGCGCGAACACCGGGAGAAACGAAACCGTGATGACGAGCAGCGAGAAGAACAGCGCCGGTCCGACCTCTTGACATGCGGTCACGATGCTCTCGACTCGCGACGGGCGATCCTCCGGCGGCAGCTCGAGACGCCTCTCCAGATGTTTGTGACTGTTCTCGATCATGACGATCGCGGCATCGACCATCACACCGATGGCCACGGCGATCCCGCCCAACGACATGATGTTGGCCGTGATCCCTAGCCGGTACATGGGGATGAAAGACAGCAGGACCGCCACCGGCAAGATCAAGATCGCTACCAGGGCGCTGCGGACGTGCAGCAAGAAGAGAAGGATGACGGCGGCGACGATGATCCCTTCCATGAGCAGCGTTTCGCGCAGAAGGTCCACGGCCCGATGAATCAGGTGGGAGCGGTCGTAGGTGACGACGAGCTCGACGCCCTCCGGGAAACCCGGCCGGACCTCCTCGATGCGCCGCTTGACTCGTTCAATCACGTCGAGCGCGTTGGCGCCGTAGCGCGCTATGACGATGCCGCCAACCACCTCTCCCTCGCCGTCGAGCTCCGCCAACCCGCGCCGAATGTCGGGGCCGAAGTGGACCGTCGCGACGTCGCTCACCCGCACCGGCGTTCCATCCTCACCGAGACCGATGGCGACCTTGCCGAGATCCTCGATTTTCTCGATGTATCCGCGGCCGCGCACGATGTACTCGAAGCCGGAGTACTCGATGACCTTGCCGCCGACGTCGTTGTTGCTCTCTTTGATACGCTCCACGACGCGACGCAGCGGAATCCCGTAGCCGAGTAGCTTGTTCGGGTCGATGTCCACCTGATACTGGCGCACGAACCCGCCCACCGCAGCCACCTCTGCCACGCCGGGAACGCTCTCGAGCCAATAGCGCAGGTGCCAGTCCTGGAAGGATCGCAGGTCCGCCAGGCTGTGGCGGCCGGAGCGGTCGACAAGCGCGTACTCGAAGACCCAGCCGATGGCGGTGGCATCGGGTCCGAGCCGGGGTGTGACGCCCTCGGGCAGCTGGCCGGCGACCTCGTTCATGTACTCGAGAACGCGCGAGCGCGCCCAATACATGTCGGTGCCGTCCTCGAAGATCGCGTAGACGAACGAGTCCCCGAACATCGACTGGCCGCGGACGACCCGGACGCGCGGAGCCGCGAGCAGCGAGGTAACGATCGGGTAGGTGATCTGGTCCTCGATGAGATCGGGGCTCCGCCCGGGCCACGATGTATGCACGATCACCTGGACGTCGGAGATGTCGGGGATCGCATCCAACGGCGTGTTCACCAGCGCCCAGACGCCGAAGCCGGCGGCGAAGGCGACGACCAGCACGGTCAGCAGGCGGTTCTCGGCGCAGGCGGCTATGACCTTCGCGATCATCGGCTGTCGCCGGGCAGTGGATCCTGTCGGCTCGATCGCTCGGGGAGCGGCAGGGGGACGACGCCGCGGATCTTGCTCTCCGCATCAATGAGGAACTGCCCAGAGGTCACGACGACATCGCCTTCTTCCAAGCCGGCGTGTACCGCGACCCATCCCCCGACATCCTGGCCTGCGAGTACCTCCCGGGCCTGTAGCCGGCCTCCGCCGAGATCGACGAAGACAACCTGCCTTTCGCCCAGGTCGAGCACCGCTTCGCGGGGAACCGCCAGCACGGGAGCGTTTTCCTTTTCGATGGTGACGTCGACGTACATGTTGGGCCGTAGCGCGAGGCTCGGGTTGTCGACGACGAGTCGCGCCTTGAGGGTGCGTGTCGAGGCCTCGAGCGTCGGATAGAGGTAGTCGACGCGGCCGCGCCAGATTCGCTCCGGATCATGGGGAAGGCGCAACGTCGCCGGCTGTCCCGTCGCCACAAACGGCAGCTCGCTCTCGTAGATGTCGGCGAGAACCCAAACCGTATCGAGCGCCGCAATGCGATATAGGCGCATGCCGGGCGTCACCGACATCCCCTCGACAGCCATCTTTTCGAGAACGTATCCGCCCGCCGGTGACACAATCGGCAGCTCGTCGATGACCTCGCCCCCTTCGGCCAGGCGCTGGATCTGCTCGGGCTCCAGGTCCCAGAGAAGTAGCCGGCGCCGCGCCGCCTCCACCAGGGAGTGCGCTCGAGCGACGATCTCGGGCTCGGGACTGGCGCTCACCCGTTCGAGGCTCTCAACGGCCAGTAGGTACTCGCGCTGCGTGCTCACCAGCTCCGGGCTATAGAGCTCGAAAAGCGTCTGGCCGGGCTCGACGAGTTGGCCCGTTTCGGCGACCCAAAGCCTTGTAATCCAGCCGCTGATCCGTAGGTTGACGTCGACGAGCCGGTTCTCGTCGTGGGTTACGATGCCGACGGTGCGGATCGTGTTCGATAGCCGCCGCCGCTCCACCGGCGCTGTGGTGACGGCGAGTGCCTGCTGCCACGTCGGATCGATCGTCAGCGTGGCTCGCTCTTCCGGGGTCGCGGTCGGTTGGCCTCCCATGCCCGACATGCCGGGCATCGAGGGCGTCTGTCCGGGCTGCCCAGCGGTCGCCGCGCCCGCCGGTGCTGCGCCCGCCGCGTAGACGGGCACTAGGTCCATGCTGCAGATCGGGCACGTGCCCGGCCCGGTGAGGTGAACGGAGGGGTGCATGGAGCAGGTCCAGTAGGCGATCAGATCTTCGTGCTCATGCTCGGGCATTGCCACTTGCCCGAAGGCATCAGGGAACCGAGCTTGCACCCACGAGCCGACGATCGGCGCGTGCCCGACGAATCGTACGATGGGATCGTGATACCGGAAGCCTGTTGCCAAGATCACGACGATTGTGAACACTCCGACGATCTTCCAGCCGGTTTTCTCGAAGCGGCTCATTGGCTTGCTCCCTCCGGTGCGAGTTCGCTCGCCGTTGGACTACCGCCCAATGCTGCCTCCGGGTCGACCACGCCGAGGGCTGCCCCCAGATCGGCGACAGCCGTTCCGTAGTCAGCCTCGGCACGCGCCAGCGCCAGGCGATTGAGGAGCAGGGTGCGCTCGTTGTCGACGACCGTCACGAAGCTCGTGGACCCGGTGCGATACGCGCTACGCGCCGCCTCGAGCGACTGCTGGCTCTGGGGGATCACACTGGTCTGGTAGAGCTCGACGATACGGGCCTGAGCCTGCAGCCGTATCCACGCCGATGAGACACCCTCGGAGATTCGGTCCATAACATCGAGGCGCGCGGCCTCGGTGGACCGCTTCGATGCCAGCGTGCGATCGACAGCGGCGTTGTACTTCGTGTCGTGAACGAAGGGCAAGGTGGTCGTTACCAGGAACGCGTAGCGGTAGGTCCGTCCTACGGGCGTCGACCCAGTCCACCACTCCGCGGTGATGCTGAAATCGGGCTTCGATTCGTGTTGCTCGAGCTCCACAGCTGCCTGGTCGCGTTCGACCGCCGCGGTGGCTTCGGCAACGCCCGGATGCTGATTCACTGCCCACTCGATGAGGCTCTGCATGCCGGGTCGTTCCCGGATGATCCGCGGGGGTTGCGGTGTCCCCATCAGCGCTCCGGCCGGCCGATGCAGCAAGCGATTCAAGCTGGCCGTGGCGATGCCGATTCGACTTTCGACATCGGCGAGCTGTCCGAAAAGCTGGCTGAGCTCGACGAGCGACCGCAGGACGTTTTCCTGCTGCACCTGTCTGGTGGCGTAGAGTTCTTCCGCAACGGTTGACAGCTCGCGAACGAGGGCGAGGTGCTGGTGGTGGATCTCGCTTGCGCGCTCGGCGAAATAGAGCTCGTAGTAGGCGCGCCGAACTGCCGCGGCGAGCTCCACGCGGGTGGTCTCGAACCCGAATCCCTGCCGACTGGCCTCGAGCTCGGCGACCGCCGAGCGCCGGTCGCGGGTGCCCCGAGCCGGGAACTCCTGCCGGTACTGGAATCGGAACTCGCCGCGAGAGAAGTTGAGGGTGTCGAGCGGCATGTTGTAGACGCCGAAACGAATGCTCGGGTCGGGCAGGTCGTGCACCCCGGCCGGAACCGCTTGGGCTGCGTTCCACCGTTGCCGGATCGATTCGAGCCCCGGGTTGTTCGCGAGTGCTTCTTCCACCAGCGTGCCTACGTCCACCGGCGTGCTCCGTGTCTCGGAACGCAAGCTCGGCAACACCGCAGCACCGCCCCCGATATGGGTACCGACGATAGCCGGGCGGCTGGTGATCGCCTGTCCTTCTTGACGGGTCGGGCTGGCGGCACGGGCCTCTCGTTCTTGGGGGACGGGGCCGGCTGCGACGGCTGCCGGAAAAGTGGTCAGTGCGACTACGAGCGCCAGCGTCAATCGAAGTGGTTTCATGGATGGGTCCGAGTCCTGTTCTGCTCACTCGGCGTGACTTGAGGCTCTGCCGAGCGCTACTTCTCAATTGGGTCAAGGAATACGGGAGCCCGCACGGTCTGCCGGCCACGCTGAGGGTCCTCGGCGGGTGCGAGATGGATCGCC
>JADFNY010000418.1 GCA_022563115.1 Acidobacteriota bacterium
CCAGTAGGCGGGGCCGGCGATCGAGACGAGCACCATCGCCACAATCAGCACCGCGACGACAGGAGGGCCCCGAATTACCCGTTTCTGGGAGTTTGGGGCCAGCTCAGGATTCGCGAAAGGATCCACCGAACCTGCTCCAGCTTTTGATGGGGAAACGGCGCGCACCAGACGGTGCGCGTGCGCCGCTCCGAATCTTAACATGGGTGCCGCTCCCGATCCGGCCGAAGCGCATCAGCAGAGGTACGCCTCTGACAGCGTGCCAAGAGACTTCCGGGGAGTTCTTCAGCACCCGGCTAGCCGAATGGCGTCAGCGGCTAGCCGACCGGTGCTACCTGATACTCACGAATGCGAGCCACCGGCGCTTCATCGCGGTTCATCGCCCGGATACCCTCGACGGCGGCCACGGCGCCGGAGATGTTGGTGATGCAGGGAACCCGGTGATCGAGGGCGGTGGCGCGGATCGCTTTTTCGTCGAAGCGCGACTCGGCACCGAGCGGCGTGTTGATGATGATCTGGACTTCGCCGTTGACGATGCGGTCGGCGATATTCGGGCGCCCCTCGTTGACCTTGTACACGCTCTCGGATTCGACCCCGTTTTCGGCCAGGAAAGCGTGCGTGCCGCTGGTCGCCAGCAGGCGGAAGCCGCATTCCGCCAGGCCCGCGGCGATTGGTACGGCGGCCTGCTTGTCGGGGTCCTGCACCGAAATGAAGGCGGTACCCCCGGAAGGAAGCGGCATCCCGGCACCGGCCGCCGCCTTGGCGAACGCGACACCGAAGGTTGGACCGGCGCCCATCACCTCTCCGGTCGAGCGCATCTCCGGACCGAGGAGCGGGTCGTATCCCTGGAACCGGTCGAACGGAAACACCGGCGCCTTCACGAACACCGAGTGCACCTGCGGGTCCTCGGTCAAGCCGAGCTCGGGCAGCGTCGCGCCCAGGAGCAGCCGGGTGGCGATCCCGGCCAGCGGCACGCCGGTCGCCTTGGCGACGAACGGCACCGTGCGGCTGGCGCGGGGATTGACCTCGAGGACGTAGACCTCGCCATCGACGACCGCGAACTGGGCGTTCATCAGCCCGACGACGCCGAGGTCGACCGCCATCCTCCGGGTCCAGTCGCGAATGGTCGCCAGCGCACCGGCGGGAACCCCGAGCGGCGGCAACACGCAGGCAGAATCCCCCGAGTGCACACCGGCCTCTTCGATGTGCTGCAAGATGCCGCCGATGATGACGTTCTCGCCGTCGCACAAGGCGTCGACGTCGATCTCTTGGGCGGACTCGAGGAACTTGTCGATCAGCACCGGGTGGTGCGGCGACGCCTCGACGGCCTCCTCGATGTAGCCACGCAGGCTCTCTGGCTCGTACACGATCGCCATGCCACGGCCCCCGAGGACGTATGACGGCCGCACGAGAACGGGATAGCCGAGCTCCTCGGCAACCTCGATGGCGCCGGCCAGATCGGTTGCGGTTCCGAAGGGCGGCTGGCGGATGTCGCGTTGCCGCAGGAAGCCACTGAATCGCCGCCGATCCTCGGCCAAGTCGATGGTCTCCGGCGGCGTCCCCAGGATCCTCACACCGGCGCGGTGCAGCGCCAGGGCGATCTTCAAGGGCGTCTGCCCACCGAACTGCAGAATGACGCCGACCGGCTGTTCGCGCTCGACGATCGCCAGCACTTCCTCGAGGGCCACCGGTTCGAAATAGAGGCGATCGGCGGTGTCGTAGTCGGTCGAGACGGTCTCCGGGTTGCAGTTGACCATGATGCTCTCGTAGCCGGCCTCGCGGGCGGCGAAGGCAGCGTGGCAGCAGCAATAGTCGAACTCGATGCCCTGGCCGATGCGGTTGGGACCGCCGCCGAGCACCAGGACCTTGGGCGTCAACGTCGGGCTCACCTCGTCGGCGCCATCGCCGTTCTCGATAACGCTGCCGTCGGGTCGAACCCGCAGTCCACCCGCATCGAACGTCGAATACATGTACGGGGTGTGGGCGACGAACTCCGCGGCGCACGTGTCGACGCGCCGAAACGTCGGGCGGATGCCGAGCCGCTCGCGGCGCGCCCGCACCAGCCAGACATCGCTTCCCGTGAACTCGGCGAGTTGGGCATCGCTGTAGCCGGCGCGCTTGGCGGCCCGCAGGCTCTCGGTGTCGAGGTCGGCGAGCGACTGCGAGCGCAGCGCCCGCTCGTGGTGGAACAAGGTCTCGAACTGGTCCACGAACCAGGGGTCGTAGCCGGTCAGCGCCGCCATCTCGGCGCCCTGCAAGCCGGCGGCGAATCCTTCCCACAGCGTCTCGAGCCGGTCGCTGTGCGGACGGCGCAAACGCTCCCGCAGGGCGGCGACATGCGGGTCCGTGCCGGTGAATGACCCGGCGACGGCGGGAGCATCGGGGCTCGGCGGCCGCCGCCGCGACGATGGCGGCGCTCCCCAACCTGTCCGCCCGGTCTCGAGCGAGCGAAACGCCTTCTGCACCGCCTCGCGGAACGTCCGGCCGATCGACATCGCCTCCCCCACGGAGCGCATCTGGGTGTTCAACGTCGGGTCGACGCCGGCGAACTTCTCGAACGTGAAGCGCGGGATCTTGACGACGACGTAGTCGATCGTCGGTTCGAACGACGCCGGGGTCTCGCGGGTGATGTCGTTAGGAATCTCGTCGAGCGTGTAGCCCACCGCCAGCTTGGCGGCGATCTTGGCGATGGGAAAGCCGGTTGCCTTGGAGGCCATCGCCGAGGAGCGCGACACCCTCGGGTTCATCTCGATAACCACCATGCGGCCGTTGTCAGGATTGATCGCAAACTGGACGTTGCTGCC
>JADFNY010000087.1 GCA_022563115.1 Acidobacteriota bacterium
GAAGCCCGCCAGCGCCAGACAGCCGATCAGCGTCAGCCAGTAGGTCTTGGGCAGCACTTTTCGGAGGCCGCCGAATTTTCGCAGGTCGATCACGTCGCCCATGGCGTGCATGACGCTTCCGGCGCAGAGGAAGAGGAGCGCCTTGAAGAAGGCGTGGGTGAACAGGTGGAAGACCGCCGAATCGGGCGCGCCGGCGCCGAGTCCGACGAACATGTAGGCGAGCTGGCTGATGGTCGAATACGCCAGTATGCGTTTCATGTCGAACTGGGCCATCGCCATGGTTGCGGCGAAGAGGGCCGTAAAGGCGCCGATGATGCAGATGACGTTCATCGCCAGCGGCGACTGGGCGAAGATCGCGCCGCAGCGGGCGACCATGTAGACGCCGGCGGTGACCATGGTGGCAGCGTGCAGCAAGGCGCTCACCGGCGTCGGGCCGGCCATCGCGTCGGGCAACCAGACTTGCAGCGGTAGCTGGGCCGATTTGCCGAGCGCGGCGACGAGCAGGAGGGCGGCGACGGTGGTCGCGGTGGCGCCGCCGAGGGGCCACGAGCCCACCGCTCCCGCCGCGATCTCGTCGAGTTGTAGCGTGCCGAGCTCGAAGGCGATGAACAACAAGGCGATCATCAGCGCGGCATCGCCGACCCGGGTGACGATGAACGCCTTCCGCGCTGCGGCGCCGTTGGCCGGGTCTTGATACCAAAAGCCGATGAGCAGGTACGAGCACACACCGACCCCCTCCCAGCCTAGGTACAGCAAGACCAAGTTGTCGGCCAGCACCAGCGTCAGCATGGCGGCGACGAAGAGGTTCATGTAGCAAAAAAAGCGGCCGTAGTCGGCGTCATCGGCCATGGATGCGGCTGCGTACAGGTGGATCAGGAAACCGACACCGGTCACTACCAGCACCATGAGGGCTGCGAGCGCATCGAGCTTGAACGCCAGATCGACGCTCACACGATCGACGGCAAACCAGGTGTAGAGATGTTCGGAGACAAAGGCTGCGCCACCGGCGGTTCGTTTCAGAGCGACGCTACCCGCGGAGGAAGCGAGGCTCGGAAACGCGTCGAGAAACAGCGGCAGGCTGGCGCGCACCGCCGCGACAAAGCTCACCAGCAACGCCGCGCACGCTACCGCGCCGGTCACCTTCTTGCCGGCGCGGCCTGCCGATAGCGCCAGGAGGATGGCGCCGGCCAAGGGGGCGGCGATCATCATCGAGATCGGCATCATGGGCAGCGTTCCGTGGTCAGCCGCGCATCAGGTCGAGAGCGTCGGCATCGAGGGTCGAGACCCGCCGGTAGATCTGCAGGATGAGGGCGAGTCCCACGGCGACCTCGGCAGCGGCCATCGCCATGATGAACATCACGAAGATCTGACCATCGGGTTGCTGCCAGCGAGCCGACGCGGCGACAAAGGCGAGCGCCGCGCCGTTGAGCATGACCTCGAGCGACAGAAGCATGAACAGTAGATTGCGTCGCAACAGGACACCGAAGGCGCCGATGCACACCAGCAGCGCCGAGACGATCAGGACGTGCGACGTGGGAACGATCGCCATCAGTCTCGGGCTCCCAGGTAGTAGGCTCCGACCAGCCCGGCGAGCAGCAGGACCGAAGCCAGCTCGACACCGATCAGATAGGTGGTGAACAGCACCGCTCCTACTTCCCGCGGCCCGATCGTTGTCGGGGCGACTGCCTGGCCACCGCCGGCGGCGAGGCTGCCAATGGTCAGCACCGCCAGAGCGCCGGCGAGCAGCGACGGCACGACCCAGGCGCGCGGCGGGAGCCAGCGTCGTTCCTGCTCACCGGAGACCGCCGCCCCGGCCACCATCATGATGACGAAGAGGATGACGACGACGATGGCGCCGGCGTAGACGATGATCTCGAGCGCGGCGATGAACGGCGCGCCGAGGGCGAGGAAGTCGATCGCCAGCGCGAACAGCGCCAGGACCAAGTAGAGGACGGCGTGCAAGGCGTTGCTTCGGGTTACGGTCAGGAAAGCGGCGACAACCGCCAACGCGGAAGCAACGTAAAAGACCTGGGTCATGGCAGAAGATCCCGAATGTCGACCGCAGGTTCCTCGGCGATGGCCTCGCCCTTGTCCTTGCCGCCGATCTCTACACCGGCGTGGCGGTAGAAGTTGTATTGGTGTCGCTTTCCGGGCCCGTCGATGAGCAAGTCGTCCTTGTGGTAGATGAGGTGACTCCGCTGGTGCTCCCCCATCTCGTAGTCGGGCGTCAGCTGGATGGCATAGGTTGGGCAGGCTTCCTCGCAAAAGCCGCAGTAGATGCAGCGTGAGAAGTTGATCTGGAACCACTCCGGGTAGCGGCGGCCGTGCTCGTCTTCGGTCGCCTGCAGCGCGATGCAATCGACCGGGCAGACGACGGCGCACAAGTAGCAGCCAACACAGCGCTCCTCGCCGTCGGGGTCGCGCGTCAACACGATGCGGCCCCGGTTGCGTGGCGCGACCGGCGCCCTCTGCTCCGGATATTGGATCGTCACGGGGCGCCGGAACTGGTACTTGAAGATGATCCACATGGCACGCAGCAGCCCGGTGACAGCGGCCCAGGGCGGGTAGTGGGTGCGCACCTTCATGGTCAGCTCCCCGCCGTTCGCGCCACCACGAGGGCGCCGGTCACCATCAGGTTGAGCAGCGCCACCGGCAGCAGGACCTTCCAGCCGAACGCCATCAGATGGTCGTAGCGGAACCGCGGCAGGGTCGCCCGGGCCCAGATGAACAGATAGATGAAGAGACCGACCTTGATGGCGAACCACACCGGCGCCGGCAAGAACGGCCCGTTTCCGCCGCCGAGGAAAACGGTGGTCGCGATGGCGCCGATCAGGATCATGCCGAGGTACTCACCGAGGAAGAAGAGGGCGAACTTCATGCTGCTGTACTCGGTGTGGAAGCCGGCAACGATCTCATTCTCCGCCTCGGGCAGATCGAACGGCGCCCGTTTCAGCTCGGCGAGCCCGGCGATCACGAAGACGACGAAGGCGAACGGCTGGATCACGACGTACGGGAGACCCTGCTGCGCCACGACGATGTCGTGCAGGTTGAACGACCCGGCGATCAGCACGATGCTGGCGAGCGAAAGGCCCATCGCCAACTCGTAGCTGATCATCTGGGCGGCGGCGCGAACGGCGCCCAACATGGCGTACTTGCTGTTCGACGCCACCCCGGCCAGCATGACGCTGTACACGCCGACCGACGACATTGCGAGGAAGAACAGCAAGCCGACGTCGAGGTCGACGATGGCACCCGACGCGGTGAAGGGGACGACTGCGAACGCGCCGAGGACGGTGATCCCGAGGATCATCGGGGCAACGACGTAGGGAACCGGATCCGCGAACGGCGGCACCCAGTCTTCTTTGGTCAGCAGCTTGAGGGCGTCGGCTACGGTCTGCAGGATGCCGAACGGGCCGACGCGGTTGGGACCGAGCCGCAGCTGGAAGCGTGCCAGCAGGCGGCGTTCCACCCATACCAACATCGGTGCGGCAACCAGCAGTACGACGAGCGTCACCGCCATGCGGGTCAGGAGTTCGGCGTGGGCGCTCATGGCTCGACCTCCACAGACTCGAGTCGCATCCACGTCGGCTGTTGCCACCAGCGTGTCTCGGCATACCCGGCGGGGATTACGGCCACGTTGTCCGGTAGCTCGTCGTCGACCTTGACCACCGCCTCGAGGCTGGTCTCGAACGTCTCGCCGATCAGCCGCAGGCGGTAGGCGCGGCCTTCGACCACGCCCAGACGCTCGGCCCGCTTCGGGTGCAGGCGCAGGTAGGTGTCGGGTGCCAGCTCCGCCAGGGCCGGCCCGCGTCGCGACATCGACTCGCTGCCGAAAATCTCGGCGGCGGCGCACACCAGGACGGTGTCGTCGTCGCCGGACGGTGTGGCGGCTGCGGTCGATCTAGGGGTGTCGAGCGCGGAGGGCGTGGCGGCTGCCGGCGATCTGCCGGGGTCGAGGGGGGACGGCGCCGGGTGGGCGCCGTTGCCGTTGGTCGCGAAGATCCGCAGCCCTGGGTTATCGCCGCGCAGCGGGCCGTCGACCTCGATCCGGAACCGGTTGATTGCCTCGTTCGAATTCCATCCCGGGGTGCGGGGCGCGACGGGGAGCGCCCCATCCGGACCGAGGCCCCCGACCTCGGTGAGCGCGTCGGGCTCGTCGGGCGCGTCCGGTCGGATCGTCGCGTTGCGGCCCGAATACCGGTGACCCACCCGGGAGATAGGCTGGTGCTCGAGTTGGAACCCCAGCGCCGGCGCTAGTTTCGTCGCCCCGTCGAATGCCGGGTGGGATGCTTCGATGGCCGCTGTGACGTCTTCGAGATGCTGCCAGTCGGCGTCTTCCGCCCGCCCGATTGCGGCGATGATGTCACGCGTCGCGCTCCACGACGGGACGACGTCCTCGGCCGGCCGTAGCACCTGGCAGAAGCGTTGGATCCGACCTTCGCTGTTGACCAACGTGCCGCTCGATTCAGGGATCGTCGCGGCGGGAAACGCATGGGTCGCCAGCGAAGATGTCGCGGTGACCATGTGGTCGAGGACGACGAGTGCGTCGAGCCGCTGCAAGGCGTCGGCAAGGCGACGGTGATCCTCGCAGCGTTCGAAAAGGTCGTTTTCGGCAACCACCAGCACCGAAATGTCACCGACCTCGATGGCGTCGATCACCGAAGCGAGGCTCATTCCTCGTCGATCGTCGAGCAGCTCTACGCCGAGCGTGTTGGCCTCGGAAACCGACATCGCGAACCAGGGGTGGGTCCCGTTGCGGGCTCGCAGCGCCTCGACGATCGCGAGCGAGGCCTCGAGAACCTCGGCATCCCGGTGTTGTGTGCCGGTGATCACCAACGGGCAGTGGGCCGCGGCGAGCACCGCGGCGACAGGATCTTCACCGCCGTCCGCCCTCAAGCCGGCGGCGACGGCCCGCCCCCGGGTGGCGATGGAGCCCGGGTCGCCCGATTCGAACGAGGCGGCGAACTCGCCGACGCGACCGGCCCGCAGGCCGACGAGATGAATCGCGGCGCCGGCGGCCGCGTGGGCGCGGAAGAGGGCGAGATCGAGTAAGGGAGCTTCGTGGGTGAGGTCGGCGCCAAGCACCAAGATCACGTCGCAGCCTTCGATTTCCTGCAGCGTGGGGACGTGAAAGGCACCAGCGCGGGCGGCATGAGCGAAGCGCCCGACGAGACGGCGCTCGGGCTCGGCGATGCCGGTGCAGAAACGCTCCGCGCCGACGAGGGTTAGGAGTGCGAAGTTGGACTCGAGGCTGGCTCGCGGCGAGCCGACGGCGGCGAGCTTCCCGGTCGCCGCGGTTACGCGAATCGCGGCAATGGCCTCGTCCCATACGCGCCCGGCCGAGACGCTGAGCTCGTCGCCGTCGCGGCGCGGTGTTTGCGGCTTCAGCAGTCGATCGTCGGCGTTGACGTGCTCGTAGCCGAAGCGCCCGCGATCGCACAGCCAGTAGCCGTTGACTTCGGAGTTGTAGCGGTTGGCTACGCGGCGGACGCTGCCGTAGCGTGCGCCGACGAGCGTGTTGCAGCCGAGGCCGCAGTGGCCGCAAATCGAAGGCGCCGACTGCAGGTCCCACTTGCGGGCGTAGTGGCGGCGGTAGGTCTTGTCGGTGAACACCCCCGTCGGACACACCTCGACCAGGTTGCCGGAGAACGGCGATTCCAATGCGCCTTCTTCGACCCGACCGAAGTACACCCGATCGCGGGACGCGAAGACGCCGAGATCGTGGCCGCCGCTGTGGTCGACGTAGAAGCGCACGCAGCGGTAACACTGGATGCAGCGGTTCATTTCGTGGTGGATGAGCGGCCCGAGGTACTGGTTCCGATAGGTTCGCTTGCGGCCCCGGTATCGACGGTGGGCGTGTCCGGTCATCACCGTCATATCCTGCAGGTGGCATTCGCCGCCCTCGTCGCAGACCGGGCAGTCGTGCGGGTGGTTGATCATCAGCCACTCGATAACCGAGCGGCGAAACTGGGCGGCCTCGGGCTCGTCGATGGCCACCCGAGTGCCCTCGGTTGCCGGCGTCATGCAGCCCATCGCCAGCCGTCCATGCTCGTCGTTCTCGTCGCGGTAGTGCTTCACGGCGCACAGGCGGCACGCCCCGACCGAACCCATCGCTGGGTGCCAGCAGAAATACGGAAGGTCGAGCTTGTGGTCGAGCGCCGCCTGAAGCACATTGCGGCCCTCGGCCACCTCGTATGGGTTTCCGTCGATGAGGATCGTCGGCATGGTCAGCTCCCGACCTCGGTCACAGTGGCCGGGGCGGCTTCGATGGATGCCGTTGGGTCGGGCACGTTTGTCACGTAGGCTTCGAACTCCTCGGGGAACTTCTCGAGGGCGGAAAGCAGCGGCCCCTCGGCACCCAGGGCGAGGGCGCAGAAGGAGTTCGGACCGATCATCCGCATCTCATGGCCGAGCAACCTCGAGTCACCCTTGCGGCCGCGACCCTCGACGAGGTCACGCAACAGGTCCTCGATCCACGGCAGCCCCTCGCGGCACGGGGTGCACCAGCCGCACGATTCCTGGGCAAAGAAATGCATGAGGTTGAGCACCATGCCGACGATGCTGGTGTCCTGGTCGACGACGATGACGCCCGCGGTTCCGAGCCGGTTGCCGGCCTTCTCGAGGTTGGTGAAGTCGAGCGGCGTGTCGAGCTCGTCGGGGCTCATGAACATCGTCGAGGCGCCGCCCGGGAGGGCGGCCTTGAAATCGCGTCCGTCGCGCATGCCGCCGCAGTGCTCGTAGATGAGCTCGCGCAACGTCACGCCGATCGGCAGCTCGTAGTTGCCGGGGTGCTCGACCATGCCGGAGACGCAGTACAGCTTCGTACCGGAGTCCTCGGTGAGTCCGAGATGACGGAACCACCCGGCGCCGTTGGCGACGATGTGCGGCAGGCAAACCAGGGTCTCGATGTTCTGCACGATGGTGGGCTTGCCCCAGAGCCCGGCAATGGCCGGGTAGGGGGGGCGTGACCGTGGGTTCGGCCGCCGGCCCTCGAGGGCGTTCATCAGCGCCGTTTCCTCTCCGCATATGTACCGTCCAGCGCTGATGTGAGCGTGCAGCTCGAACGACCAGCGGCTCTCGAGAACGTTGTCGCCCAGCAACCCGGCGGCGTGTGCCTCCTCGATGGCTGACTCCAGCAGGTGCGCGCCCGCCTCGTACTCGGGGCGCAGGAAGATGTAGCCGACGTCTGCCTGCAGAGCCCAAGCGGCGATGATCATCGCCTCGATGAGCTGGTGCGGATTGCCGTGTATCAGGAGCCGGTCCTTGAACGTGCCCGGTTCCATCTCATCGCCGTTGGCGATGATGTACTTGGGCCTCGGCGAGTCAGGGCCTTGCGGCACGAACCCCCACTTGACGCCGGTGGGGAAGCCGGCGCCGCCGCGGCCGCGAAGGTTGGACTCCTTGACGACTTCCCGCACCTCGTCGGGCGACATCGTTTCCACCGCCACGCGCAGCGACTCATAGCCGCCGACGGCACGGTAACCGGCGAGGTCGAGAGGCGGGTTCCCTTCGACAATGTGACGGGTGAGGACGGGAGTGATCTCAGCCACGATTGCCTCCGTGGCCGCGAACCGCCTCGAGAATCGAATCCACACCTTCGGGCGTGACCCGGTCGTAGAGGTGGTCGTTGACCATCAGCGTCGGGGCGTTGTCGCAGTTGCCCAGGCAGACAACGGGCAGCAGCGTGAATTCCCGGTCCTCCGAAGTCTCGCCGAATCCGATACCCAACCGCTCGCGCAAACGGTCACGAACACGCTCATAGCCGCACATCCAGCACGACACGCTGTCGCACACCTTGATGACATGGTTACCGACGGGTTTTCTGAACAGCAGGTTGTAGAAGGTGGCCAACCCTTCGAGGTCAGCAGCAGGAAGTCCGAGGTACTCGGCGGCGTCCTGCAGCGACTCGTCCGAGATGTATCCATTAGTTCGTTGCACCCACCTCATGACGCTCACCGAAGCGGCGCGCGCGTCGTGGTAGTGCGAGCGGATCTCGTCGAGGCGGGTCTTGTCTTCGGCGCTGAAGCTCATCGATCGATGTCCGCCAGCACGTAGTCGATGCTGCCGAGGATGGTGATCAGGTCGGCGATCAGGCCCCCGCGGGCCAGCCGCGGCAGGATTTGCATGTGGACGAACGACGGCGTGCGAATGCGCAGGCGGTAGGGAGAGGGGCCGCCGTCGGCAACGATGTAGTAGCCGTTGTTGCCCTTCGGCGCCTCGATGCCGGCGTGCGCCTCACCCGCGGGGATGGTGAAACCCCACGACACCCCGACGAAATGGTGGATCAGCGTTTCAATGTTGACCATCGTCTCGGCGCGGGCGGGCGGCATCGACGTGTGATCGTCGGCGATGTAGTCGCCCGCCGGCATGTTGTCCGCCGCCTGCCGGATGATGCGCAGGCTCTGGCGGATTTCCTCGAAGCGCACCGCGGACCGCGCCAGGCAGTCACCGCCGTCGGCGGTCGGTATTTCGAAGTCGAATTGGTCGTAGCCGGAGTACGGGCGTTTCTTGCGGAAGTCCCACTCGAAGCCGCAGGCGCGCAGGTTCGGGCCGGTGACGCCCCATTCGATGGCTTCGTCGAGGCTGATCACTCCGACGCCGCGGGTGCGCGCCCGAAAGATCGGGTTGCCGATCAGCAGCTGTTCGTATTCCTTCAGCCGCTTTTCGAAACCCTTGAGGAACTCGTCGAGCAACGGGCGCCAGCCGTTCGGCAGGTCCATGGCGACCCCGCCGATGCGCAACCATGCCGGATGCATGCGGCCGCCGGTGATCGCCTCGACGACGTCGAACAGCTTCTCGCGATCGGTGAAGGTGAAGAACACCGGCGAGATGGCGCCGACGTCGTGCCCGAACGTCCCGATCCAGACCAAATGTGAGGCGACGCGAAAGAGCTCGCAAAGCAGCACGCGGATAACCTGGGCGCGCTCCGGGACCTGTGTTCCGGAGAGCTTCTCGACGGCGAGCAAGTAGGCGAGATTGTTGTTGACGCCGCTGAGGTAATCGATGCGGTCGGTGTACGGAATATAGGTATGAAAGGTCTGCTGCTCGGCCATCTTCTCGGCGCCACGGTGGTGGAAGCCGATGTCGGGGATGACGTCGACGATGCGCTCTCCGTCCAGCTTGAGGATGAGCCGGAGTAGGCCGTGGGTGCCCGGGTGGTTGGGGCCCAGGTTGAGGAACAGGTAATCGGTGTCGCCCTCGGGAACGGCGTTGCTGTCGTCTGGAAGGTTGCTCGAGGCCCAGTCGCCGTCGCTCAGACCCCACTCATGCGGTCGGAAGCGCAGCGCTTCCTCGTGCGCCGCGAACTGTTCCTCGGGGAGCCTGTAGGGCTCCATCTCGGTGGCCCGCGCTGGATGTTCCTTGCGCAGCGGGTGACCTTCCCAATCGAGCGGCATGAGGATCCGTCGCAGGCAGGGGTGACCGTCGAAGCCGATGCCGAACATGTCGAAAACCTCGCGCTCGTACCAGTTCGCGGACGGCCAGATGTCGCTCACCGTGGGGGCGCTCGGATATTCGCCCTCGAGTGCGACTTTCAGCCGCACGTCGGCGTTGGCCGAATACGACATCAGGTGGTACACGAGGGTGAAATCGCCGCGTCGTCCGTTGCCGTTCTCGCCCGCTTCCCTCGCTTGCCGATGGCGCTCATCGATCGCCGTGAGGTCGTAGAGCACCCGGTAGTGATCGTCGCTGTCGGCGGCAAGCCAGGCGAGTGCAGCGTGCACCTGATCACGCGGCACCCAGGCGGTCGGGATGTCGTCTTTCGTCGCTTGGACGGCCACCGCTTGGTCACCGAGACGCGATGCCAGCGATTCGAGAACCGCGGGGGCGGCGGCCATGTTCAGCGAGCCTCGTTCGGCGGACGCAGCGTCCCCTGGCTGCGGCGTTGCTCGCGCTTCAGATCCCGTTGTACCGGCAGCTCGGCGGCCGGCACGATGCCGTGCTCGTCGATAACCCAGGAGAGCGGGCGCTTCTCGGTGCCGATTCGGTCGCGCAGCAGCAGCAATCCCTCGAGGAACGATTCGGGTCGCGGCGGGCAGCCCGGCACGTAGACGTCGACCGGGAGGATGGAGTCGACGCCCTGGACGACGCTATAGATGTCGTACATGCCGCCGGAATTGGCGCAGGCGCCCATCGAGATGACCCACTTGGGCTCCAGCATCTGGTCGTAGAGCCGTTTGATCACCGGAGCGACCTTCTTGAAGACGGTGCCTGCGATGACGATGACATCGGCCTCACGCGGCGTGCCGCGGAGCACCTCGGCACCGAAGCGTGCGATGTCGTACTCCGACGTGAACGCGGTCATCATCTCGACGTAGCAGCACGACAGGCCGAAGTTGAACGGCCAGATCGAGTTCTTGCGTCCCCAGGCGACGAGGTTGTCGAGCCGCATCATGGCGAAGAGCTGCTGCATCGTCGAGGCGAACGAACCGCTGGTGCCGCGCGCCGCGGCGTCGGCGAGGTCGGCGGAGCGATCACGAGCCACGATCTCGAGCAGCTGCTCGCGGGTCAGCCGTGAATCACTCACGCTCCACTCCCCAATCGAAGGCTCGCTTGGCCCACAGGTACAGGAGGCCGGCGAACAGCATGATCGTGAACACCAACGACTCGACGTAGCCCAGCCAACCGACATCTCGGGCCGCGGCTGCCCAGGCAAAGAGGAACGCCGCCTCGAGGTCGAACAACAGGAAGGCCAGCGCGATCGGATAGAAGTGCACCGGGAACCGCAGAGCCGGCTGCATGGTCGGCGGTATGCCGGACTCGTACGG
>JADFNY010000419.1 GCA_022563115.1 Acidobacteriota bacterium
CGATTTCCTCGTCAATAACGCCGGGATCACGCGTGACAACCTGCTTGTGAGATTGAGCCCGGAGGACTGGGACGCGGTGCTGAGGACCGACCTGACCGGTGTCTATAACTGCACGAAGACCGTGCTAAGATCCATGCTCCGTCGGCGTAGCGGCAGGGTCGTCACGATCAGTTCGGTTGTCGGTTTGCTCGGCAATCCCGGCCAAACCGCCTACGCCGCAGCCAAGGCGGGCGTCTTCGGGTTTACCAAGTCGCTGGCCAGAGAAATCGCGTCGCGGAACATCACCGTAAACGCGGTAGCACCGGGGTATATTTCCACAGAGATGACCGCCGGGCTGGCCGAAGAGGCCACGGAGAAGCTGCAAGAGCAGATTCCGCTCGGTCGGCTGGGGGTCGGCGCCGACGTCGCGGGGGCCGTACGGTTTCTGCTATCCGAAGATGCAGCGTATGTCACCGGGCAAATCCTGAGCGTCGACGGTGGCATGTGCATGTAGCCTTATCCCGTTATCACCTTGTCGATTCAATGCGCATCGGAGAGCGCGTCAGCAGGAGGTAGCCGATGGATACTCTGGAGAAAGTAAAACAGATCATCGTCGAGCAGCTCGGTGTCGATGCCGCCGAGGTGACCATCGAGGCGTCGTTCGTGGACGATCTGGGCGCTGACTCGCTCGACACAGTGGAGCTGGTGATGGCATTCGAGGAGGAGTTCGACCTCGAGATCCCCGACGAAGACGCCGAGAAGATCACCAAGGTCCAGGATGCCGTCACCTACATCGACGGGCACTCCGGATAAGCGGCGCAGGGTTCGGGGAAAATCGGCGGCCTGACCGCCTGGAGCGAGCGGGAAACCTATGCACCGGAGAGTCGTTATCACCGGTATCGGTATTGTCAGCCCGTTGGGCATTGGCACCGAAGAAACGTGGAAGGAGTGCGTCGCAGGCACCCCGGGAATCTCTCTGATCACGAAGTTCGACTGTAAAGGCTTCGCCGTGCAGATCGCCGGTGAGGTCAAGGGCTTCGACCCGCTCGACTACGTATCCCGCAAAGATGTCAAGAAAATGGATTACCACATCCAGTACGCCCTCGCGGCGGCTGGGTTCGCCCTCCACAACGCGGGATTGGATGGAGAAGATCGGGCCTACAATTCGGACCGAATGGGCGTCCTCATCGGCTCCGGCATTGGTGGGCTCAACATGATGGAGATCCACCACCGCACCCTTCTCGACAAGGGCCCGGGCAAGGTGAGCCCGTTCTTCATCCCTGGCCTGATCGTCAACGAAGCGGCCGGCTGGGTGTCGATCAAGTTCGGCCTCAAGGGGCCGAACTCGGCCACCAGCACGGCTTGCACGACGGGGTCGCACGCCATCGGCGACGCCTGCCACATCGTTGCCCGTGGCGACGCCGATGTCATGGTCGCTGGCGGCAGCGAGGGCGTCGTCTGCGCCCTGGCGATCGACGGTTTCGCGGCGATGCGCGCCCTCTCTACCCGCAACGACGAGCCCGAACGCGCCAGCCGTCCGTTCGACGCGGACCGCAACGGCTTCATCCTCGGCGAGGGCGCCGGGGTTCTGATCCTCGAGGAGGAGGAGGCGGCGCGAAAGCGCGGGGCGCCGATCGTCGCCGAGATCGTCGGCTACGGCATGTCGGGCGATGCCCATCACATCAGCTCGCCGCCGCCGGATGGCAACGGCGCGATGCGGGTCATGAAGACGACCCTCGAGGGCGCCGGGGTCAACACCGACCAGGTCGACTACGTCAACGCTCACGGCACCTCGACGCCGGCGGGCGACCGCATCGAAACCGCGGCGATCAAGAACGTCTTCGGTGACCACGCGGCCAGGCTTCCGGTGTCCTCGACCAAGTCGATGACGGGGCACCTGCTCGGGGCAGCCGGGGGTGTCGAAGCCGGCATCTGCGCGCTGGCGCTACGCGACCAGGTGATCCCACCGACGATCAACTACGAGAACCCGGATCCGGACTGCGACCTCGACTGCGTGCCCAACGAGGCGCGTGACGCCAAGATGGAGTACGTACTGTCAAACTCGTTCGGGTTCGGCGGGACCAACGCCGCGCTTTTGTTCAAGCGCTACTAGCTGGCCTGCTAACGTGTCCGAGGGAGACCTCTTCGAGATCCGGTGCCGGAAGCTCGAGGCGTTCGAACGATCCGGTGGCGAGGCGTTCCCCCGTGGTTTCGACGTTGACGCTCCGCTGGGCGCGGTAGCCGCCCGGTTCTCCGACCACGACGGCGAGCAACTCGAAGCCGAGGCGGAGCGGCTGCGACTCGCCGGCCGCATCATCGGTAGCCGCGGGCACGGCAAGACGTCCTTCGCCGACATCAGCGACGGTAGCGGCAGCATCCAGCTCTATATGCGTCGCGACGACCTCGGCGACGAGGTCTACGACGCCTGGCAGAATCTTGACCTGGCGGACTATATCGGTGCCGAGGGTGTCCTGATGCGGACCCGGACTGGCGAGCTGACGCTCAAAGTCGAACGCTACACGCTGCTAGCCAAGTCATTGCGGCCGCTGCCCGAAAAGTGGCACGGGCTCAAGGACACCGAGATCCGTTACCGGCAGCGCTACCTCGATCTTGCCGCCAGCGACGAGGTCCGCGAAGTGTTTCGCCGTCGCGCCGCGGCGCTAAGGGCGCTGCGCGCCCATCTGGACGCGCATGGCTTCATCGAGGTGGAAACGCCGATCATGCAACCGCAGTACGGCGGCGCCCTGGCGCGCCCGTTCACCACCCACCACCACGCGTTGGGCATGGATCTGTACCTGCGG
>JADFNY010000088.1 GCA_022563115.1 Acidobacteriota bacterium
GGTATCAAGCCGCGCGAGGCCGTGAAGGACGAGGAGGGGGGCGCCGAAGCTCCGGTGCGCCGGCGCCGCAGGCGCCAGCGAGCCCGCAAAACGGCGACCCAAGATGCACCGGCCGGTGCCGCCGCCGGGTCGGCATCGGAACCGACCGCCGGCAAGGACGACGGCGGTGAAGCCAGAGCGAGCGGTGAGCGTCGGCGTCGAGGTTCGCGCCGCGGTCGCGGCCGCAGGGCGCGCGACGGGGCCCGGGCCGTAGCGGGCGGCGTCGAGGAAAAGACCGACAGCGGCGCCGAGAAGACGCGGCGGCGGAGCGCCAGGAGCAGCGCCAAGGACGGCGATGCCGGACCCAGGCGGCGGCGGTCCCGGTCGGGCGAACGCACGACGAGGGCGACGAAATCGACCTCACGGGCCTCGGGCAGCGACCGCAAGCACAGCACCGCGAGCCGCGAGCAGGCCACCAAGGCCGCCGAGACCACCACGACGAAGGTCGAGGTTCCCAAGGAAGGGACCGAGCGGCTCAGGGTGAACCCCTATCTGACCGATCTGTAGGCCGAGCAGGCCGTGGTGAGAGTGTGATGCCGAGCGCGGAGCGATTCGAGACCGTTATCGGCCTCGAAATCCATGTGCAGCTGCAGACCGAAACCAAGCTGTTCTGCGGCTGCGCCAACGCTTTCGGTGGAGCGCCCAACAGTCGCACCTGCCCGGTTTGCCTCGGCATGCCGGGGGCGTTGCCGGTTCTCAACCATCAGGCCGTCGAGTTCGCTGTCCGCGCCGCGCTGGCGCTTGGCTGCGAGATCAATCTGCGTAGCCGTTTCGCCCGCAAAAACTACTTCTATCCCGACCTGCCGAAGGGCTATCAGATCTCGCAGTACGATCAGCCGCTCGCCGGCCGCGGCACGTTCACGTTCGACTGCGAGGGCCGCCGCACCGAAGCCCGCTTGTTGCGCCTCCACCTCGAAGAAGACGCCGGCAAGTTGATCCATGACGGTATGCCGCGATCGGAGACCAGCAGCTACGTCGACCTGAATCGCTGCGGCGTGCCGCTCATCGAAATCGTCTCCGAGCCCGACCTGCGCTCGGTGCCCGAGGCCAACGCCTTTCTTTCGGCGCTGCGCAACACCTTGCTGTACGTCGGCGTGACCGATGCCAACATGGACGAAGGCAGTTTGCGCTGCGACGCCAACATCTCTCTGCGGCGGCACGGCGAGAAGCATCTCAACCCCAAGACCGAGCTCAAAAATCTCAACTCATTCCGCTTCTTGCGCCAAGCGCTGCGCTTCGAGGTCGAACGCCAGAGCGCACTGTTGGAGGCGGGGGAGCCGCTCACCCAGAGCACGCGGCTGTTCGATGAGCGCACCGGCAAGACAGTTTCGATGCGCGCCAAAGAGGATGCGCACGACTACCGCTATTTCCCCGAGCCCGACCTGGTGCCGGTCGTCCTCGACGAGGCCATGGTTGCGGCGGCTGCCGACGACATCCCCGAGCTGCCGCTCGCCCGCCTCGCCCGCTTCACCGCGGATCTCGGCGTTTCGTACGAGGACGCCGCCGTTCTGGTGGAGGAGCGCGCCCGCGCCGACTACTTCGAGGCGTTGATCGAGGCCGGCCCCTCGGTGGGCGAGGCGAACAACTGGGTACGCATCGAGATCGGCCGCTGGCTCAATGAGCACGGCCGCGAGTTTGCCGCCTTTTCGGTGCCCCCGGGGGCGCTCGCCGGCCTGCTGGAAGCGGTGCGCAACGGCCGCGTCCCGGTCGGGGTGGCGGGAAGAGTAATGGACCGCATGGCCGAGACGGGAGGCGCCGCGGCGGATATCATCGCCGAGGAAGGCCTTCAGCAGATCTCGACCAGCGATGAGCTGGCGCCGGTCGTCGACGAGGTTATCGATGCTCATCCCGAGGAGGTCGAGGCTTTCCGTGGCGGGCGGGAGCAAGTGTTCGGATTCTTGATGGGGCAGGTGATGCGGGCGACCGGCGGGAAGGCGAACCCCGATACGGCCCGAGAATTGTTGCGTGCACGGCTCGAGCAATGATCCGCTGCTTCCACGTCACCAAGCGCTACGGCGCCATCACCGCGTTGCGCGACATCAGCCTGCAGATCGACGAGGGCGAGTTCGTCTTTCTCACCGGGGCCAGCGGCGCCGGCAAGACGACGCTCCTGCGCTTGCTGTATCGCGCCGAGCTGCCGACCAGCGGCCAGCTGATCGTTGCCGGCCGCAACCTCGCCACCATGCCGCGCCGCCAGGTGCCGCGTTTCCGGCGCCGCCTCGGGCTGGTGTTCCAGGACTTCAAGCTCATCGACGACCGCAGCGTATTCGATAATGTCGCCCTCGTCGGCCGGGTCGTTGGCCTCTCGTACACCGAGAGCCAACGCCGTGCCAACGAGCTGTTGCGTCTCGTCGGCGTCGACGGCCGCGCCCAGCTTTTCCCCGCCCAGATTTCCGGCGGCGAGCAGCAGCGCGTCGCCATCTCGCGGGCGCTGATGACCGCGCCGCAGCTGCTGTTGGCCGATGAGCCGACCGGAAATCTCGATCCGGATCGCGCCATCGAGATCATGCGCATCTTTCGTGCCATCAACCGGCGCGGCACCACCGTGCTGGTAGCAACCCACGACCCCGACCTGATCGCGGCCATGCGACGGCGCACGTTGATCCTCGAGGCCGGCCTGATGCGCACGCTGACGGCGGCGCGCAAGGTGCCTTGATGATGCGCCTCGATCGCTACCTGCGGCTGTGTTTCGGGGAGGCGCTGCGCGGCCTGATCGGGCACCGCCGCACGGCGGCACCGGCGGTCATGATCATTGCCGTGTCGCTCGTGGTGTTCGGTGGGTTCCTGCTGGTTTCGGACAACCTCAACGACTTGCTCGACCGTTGGCGCGAGAGCGGCCACGTTCAAATTTTCCTCGAGGCCGACCTGACCGCCTCCCAGCAGCAGGCGGTCGCCGCCGCGATCGGGGCGAGCCCGGAGGTCGACAGCTTCAGGTTCATGAGCGCCGACGACGCGGCGGCGCAGTTCCGAGAGGATTTCCAGGAGCTCGGCGACCTGCTGGCGTTTCTCGAGGACAACCCGCTGCCGGCTTCCTTCGTCATCACGGTGCGCGAGGGTTCGCGCAGCGAGGAGGCGCTGGTAGTGTTGACGCAGCGCTTGGGGGCGATGTCCGGGGTCGACGCGGCGCAGTACGATCTGCAGGTGATCCGTCGACTCGAGCTCGGGGTTAACGCCGTCCGTTTCGTCGGTGCCGTGCTCGGCGGGGCGGTGTTGCTCGCCGCGATCATCACCACCGCCAACGTGATCCAGGTTCTGGTTGTCGGCCGGCGGCGGGAGATCGTCGTGTTGCGCCTGGTCGGTGCGACCGAGAGCGTCGTGCGCGGCCGCTTTCTCGCCGAAGGCGCGATTCAAGGGTTGCTCGGCAGCCTGTTGGCGCTCCTGGCGCTGTATGGGATCTACAAGGTCGGGGTGGCGTTCATGACCGAGGGGGGCGGCCCGCTGCTGTCGCTGATTGATCTGCACTTCTTCGACGTGGTGTTGTTCGCCATCCTCATCGGCTCGGGCGTGGCGGCGGGGCTGCTCGGCGCGCTGTTGGCGTTCGGGGCCGCGACCAATGTCGAGCGCTAGCGGGAACGGCACCATGAATCCCGATCGGCTCCAAGCGCTGCTCTCCGCCGTCGCGCGTGGTGACACCTCGGTCGAGGACGCCGTCGAGGACCTTCGCGGCATGCCGTTCCGTGACCTGGGATTCGCCAAGCTCGATACCCATCGGGCGCTGCGCACCGGGTATCCGGAAGTGGTGTTCGGCAGCGGAAAAGAGCCCCGTCAGCTTGCCGAGATCGTCGCCGGCCTAGCCGGAAGCGCGAATCCGGTGCTCGTAACCCGTCTGTCCGACGAAGGCCGCGAACACCTCGCGAGCAAGTTCCCGCTGGCGCGTTTCGACGACGAGGCGGGCGCTATGGTGCTCGGTGAGCCGCCCCGGCCGAGCGGCTGCATCGCGGTGTTGTGCGCCGGGACGTCGGACATACCGGTTGCCGCCGAGGCTGCGTTCACCGCCGAGACTCTCGGCAGCGGGGTGGCGCGTCACTGGGACGTGGGGGTTGCGGGCCTGCAGCGACTGCTGTCGGTTCGCGAGGAGCTCGACGGCGCCCGCGCTATCGTCGTGGTTGCGGGGATGGACGGGGCTCTTCCCAGCGTCGTGGGGGGTCTGGTGAGAGTCCCGGTGATCGCGGTGCCCACCTCGGTGGGCTACGGCGCGTCGTACGGCGGGCTGGCGGCGCTTCTCAGCATGCTCAACAGTTGTGCGCCGGGCGTCTCTGTGGTCAACATCGACAACGGGTTCGGTGCCGGCTACCTGGCGCACGTGATCAACGCCGGCCCCGGGAATCCGGGCTAGCGTCGTGAGCAGCATCGCCGAGGAAGCGACGCTCGAAGCGCTCGATTTTCCGCTCCTGGTGCAGGCGCTTGCCGGTTGGGCGCAAACGCCCATGGGGAAGGAGCGCCTCGAGAAGACCGAGCCGCTCGCCGATCCCCACGAGATCGAGGAGCGGCACGCCGAGGTTGCCGAGTTTCGCGCCTTCATGGAGGGTGGTGCAGCCCTTTCCTTGGCGCCGGCGCGCCCTCTCGAGACGGCTCTGCGCGGCTCGTCGGTGGCGGGCACGGTGCTGGATTTCGACGACATGGTGGCCGTGTACCGCACCGCGCAGGTCGGGCAGGACGTGCGCCGTCGGCTCGCCGGGCTCGACGAGTTGCCACGCCTGTCGGCCGTCGGGGAAGCCATGCCCGACCTCGGGCCCCTGGTCTCGCAGATCGAGAAGGTGTTCGACAAGGACGGTGAGGTGCGAGACTCCGCTTCACCGGAGCTGGCAGCGTTGCGCCGCAAGAAGCGCAGGGTGCGGGCGCAGCTCCTGGCGTCGCTCGAGCACATGGTCAAGAGCGACCACCTCGACGGCGTGCTACGTGATCGCCTGGTCACGCAGCGCGGCGGTCGCTACGTCGTGCCGGTGCGCGCCGGGCGCCGCGCCGCCCTTCCCGGCGTCGTCCACGACAGCTCGTCTTCGGGCCAGACGCTGTACGTCGAGCCGCTCGAATCCGTCGACCAGCAAAACGCCGTGGTGGAGGTCGAGCTCGCCGAGCGGCGGGAGGTTCAGCGGCTTCTGGCCGATCTCACCGGCCACGTGCGCGCCGCCGCCGGCGCGCTGGCGGCGACCGAACAAGCCATTGTCGCTCTCGACGCTCGCCAGGCGATAGCGCGGTTCGCGGAGCTGATGGACGCCGTTCGCCCAACCTTCACGGATGGCGAGCTGTCGCTGCGCGGGGCACGGCATCCGCTGATGATCCCCGGGGTGATGGCGGCGGGGTATCAAGGCGAGCTCGACGCGCCGGCCGGGGCCAACGAACCGCTTGGCGGGGTCGAGGGCGAGGAGCAGGTGCAGCCGGTGCCGCTCGACTTGGACATCGATGCCGCCACCCGTGCCCTGGTGATCACCGGACCGAACACCGGGGGCAAGACCGTTGTCCTCAAGACGGTCGGCTTGTTGACCCTGATGGCGCAGTGCGGGTTGCCGGTGCCCGCCGCCAAGGCGCGGCTGAGCTACCGGCCGCGGGTGCACGCCGACATTGGCGACGAGCAGAGCATCGTCGCCAGCTTGAGCACGTTTTCCGCCCACTTGACGCGGATCAAGCGCTTCCTGGACGATTCACCGCCGGGCAGCCTCGTTCTGCTCGACGAGCTCGGCACCGGTACCGATCCGGCGGAAGGTGCGGCGCTCGGGATCGCGGTCCTCGAGCATCTCGCCGGGCTTGGGGCGACAACCATCGCCTCGACCCATCACGACGCCCTCAAGGCCTTCGCGCACGCCTCGGAGGACACCGTCAACGCCGCGATGGAGTTCGACAGCGACACCCTGCGGCCGACCTTCAAGCTACGCATCGGACTTCCCGGACGCAGCAACGCGTTTGATATCGCCGAGACGCTAGGCCTGGACGCGGCGCTGGTCGAGCGGGCGCGCGGCTTGATCGACATCGACGCGGCGGAGCTCGATTCGTTGATCCGCAGCGTCGAGGGCGAGGCCGAAGCCCTTGCCTCCGACCGCGAAGAGGTCCAGGAAGAGCAAGACCGTCTGGCGAAGGCCCACGGGCGTTACGAAGCGCTCAATCGCCAACTCCTCGAGTTGCGCGAATCCCTCGCCGGCGACGGTAGGGTGGCGATCGACGCGGCGATCGAACGGCTTCGGGCGGAAGGCGACAAGATGCTCGCGACCTTGTCGGACGAGCTCGGCGAAACCCGCAAGTCGCGCGGCGCGCAAGATCGCCGCGCCCGCTGGGCCGCGAGGGTCGGGGGCGCGGATGGCGCCGCTCGCCGGGACCTCGACGCTGCCGTCGATGCTTCGGCGCGGGCGGTGAAAGAGTTGGTCGATAGCGCCGACATGGCTGCGGGTGTCGGAGCGGAGGCAGGCGCCGGAGCCATGGGCGAGGCTCTGAAGACCGACGATGACGACCCGACGGCGCCACTCGAGCGCGGCCAACCGGTCCTCGTCATGCCGCTCAACCTGCGCGGGCAGGTGGCGCGCGATTGGGCCGGCGGTACCAACGCCAAGGCCAGAGTCGAGGTCAACGTGCACGGCAAACGCTTGATTGTTTCCCGCCAACAGGTCCGGCGGCTGGTGCCCTAGCTCGCGGCCTGGCCCGCCGCCTCGCCAGTGCTCCCCCGAAGCATGGCGCGCGGCGATCGGGCCCCGAAAATCGTACTTGCTTGGAGCGCCCCGACGGGGTAGTACAAGGGCGATGGCCTACCCACGAAATTTCATCGATGAAGTTCGACGTAGCGTCGACCCGCTCCAGATCATCGGTGAAGTGGTAGCGCTCAAGCGTCGCGGTAGCCGTTGGGTCGGCCTGTGCCCCTTCCACGCCGAGAAAACGCCCTCGTTCACGGTCAACGAAGAGGGCTTGTGGCATTGCTTCGGCTGCGGTGTCGGCGGCGACATCTTCCGCTTCGCGATGGACCAGGAGGCCATGGGGTTCGGCGAGGCGGTGCGCTCGCTGGCGGAGCGGGGCGGTGTGCCGATTCCCGACGAGGTGGCTCGCCGCCGGGAGCTGGGGCGCTCGGACGTCGATAAGAGCCGCGTCCTAGCCGCCCTCGCCGCCGCCGATGCGTTCTATCGAGATCAACTTCATGGCGCCGACGGCGCCCGGGCGCGCCAGTTCCTGATCGAGCGCGGCTTCGAGGACGACGTCGTACTCCACTTCGGCCTCGGCTTCGCCCCCGCCGCGTGGGAGGCCGCCCAGCAGCATCTGATGGCCGCCGGTTTCGAGGAGCGCGAGCTGGAGGTCGCCGGCCTGGTCAAGCGCCGGGACACCGGCGGCGGAACCTACGACCGGCTCCGCGACCGCATCGTGTTCCCGTTCCGCGACCTACGCGGTCGGACGATCGGGTTCGGTGGCCGCGTCATCGACAAGGGCGAACCCAAGTACCTGAACTCGCCGGAGACGCCGACATTCACCAAGAGTCGCACGCTCTACGGTCTGTTCGAGGCGCGCGAAGCGATCGGCGACAAGGGCTTCGCGCTGCTGGTCGAGGGAAACTTTGACCTCGTCGCCTGCGCCCAATATGGTTTGCGGAATGTGGTGGCGCCGCTGGGCACGGCCTTCACGGAAGACCACGCCCGGTTGCTGGGGCGCTTCACGCGAAAAGCTGTGGTCGGATTCGACGGTGACGCAGCCGGCCAAGCGGCCGCCGAGCGCACCGTCGGCATCTTTCTAGGGCAGGGTTTTCAGGTGAACGTAGTGCGTCTTGCGGCCGAGCACGATCCGGATTCTTTCCTGCAGGCCGAGGGCGTCGAGGGTTTTCGCGCCCTGCTGCAGGAGTCGGACTCGGGCCTGGAGTTCATGATTCGGCGGGCAGGGGAGCGCGCCGATCTTGACACCCCGCGTGGCAAGGCGGAGGCTCTTTCGTCGCTGTTGGAGTTCGTCGTGAGGATCACCGACCGGGTCGAGCGCGCCGAGTGGATCGGGCGGCTGGCCGAGCGCCTGCAGATCGAGACCCGCCTGGTTGAGGAGGCGGCAGCCGACGTCGAGGCCAAGTCGCGACGCCTGCAGAGCCACGCCGCGCCGCCGGGCGAGGCACCGCGACAGCAGGAGAGCGACGCCTCCTGGAGGGCCGATCTGGACAAGGTGCCGTTGGCCGAGCGTGAGTTATTGCGCGCCGTTCTCGAGCATCCCGAGTGGCGTGACCGGCTGGAGAAGATCTGCTCGCGCGACGCCATCCGGGACGGACGCGTCCGGGCGTTGATGGAGGCGGCCGCGAAATGCGACGCCGACGGCGTGGCGGTCGATACCGGAAACTTGCTGGCCCGCGTCGAGCAAAAGGGTGCCGGCGCATTGATGTCACGGCTGAGGCTCGAGGAGGGTATGCCGTTGGATTGGGACGCCGCTCGCAACTGCGCGCTCGGCATCTACGACGACAGCCTGCGGCGCAGGGTGCGTGAGATGAGCAAGGAGATCCATGAGGCGATCGAGGCGGGGGACCACGAGCGCTTCGGCAAGCTGAACGAGGAAAAGGTATCGCTGGCCCAGCGAATCGGTTCGAGGTAGCAGCAACTTCCTTGGGGATGCAGTGGAACTGGAAAAACGGTTTTCAGAAATCGGTACGCTGATCGACCGCGGTCGGAAGAAGGGGTTCCTCCTCTACGACGAAGTCAACGACATGCTGCCGGCCGAGATCACCGCGCCGGAGGAAATCTCCGCCTTGCTGGAAAAGATCTCCGCCGCTGGCATTCTGCTGTCCGACGAGCCGCTGGGGCTCGATGATGCTGAAAACGTTGGTGACGGCGTCGAGATCGAGGCGCAAAAAGAAGAGGTTGCCCGCGCTATTCGCTCCGGTGCGGTGGACAAGACCACCGACCCCGTGCGCATGTACCTGCGCGAGATGGGGACCCATCCGCTCCTTGACCGCGAGGGTGAGGTCGAACTGGCACAGCTGATGGAGGCGGGGCGCGAGCGTTCGGTGCGGGCGCTGTACGCCACGCCCTTGGCTTTGCGCCTGGTGCTCGGCCGCGTCAGCGCTGTCGCCGCGGACTCGAACGAGTTGCGCCGTATCATCGACTGTACCGACATCGAAGACGAGGCGCTCGGTCGCCTGGCGAGGGAGTATCTCGACACCGCCGCCGACCTGAGACGGCTCGCCAGCCTGCTGCGGGAAGGCCGCGAGTTGCTCTCGGTGCTCGGCGACCAGGTTCCCGCCACCGAGGAGCTCGCCCTCGAGCAACGGCGGCGCTGGGACCGCGTCCGCGAGATCCTCGACGGGCTGGGCCTGCGTGAGGAAGTGCGCCATACGCTCGCTGGCGAGCTGCAGGAGGCGGTCGGGCGCTTTCGGCTGATCGAGAGCGCTATCCGCCTCGAACGCCGCGAGCTGCTCGCGGCGGAAGGTTCAGCGGCGGCCCGCGCCCGCATCCAGGAGCTGCGCAGCGAGCTCGCCACGATCGAGGAGCGCTACGACTTGCCGGCGCGCAACCTGAAGCGGGCTCTGCAGGAGGTGGAGGCTGGCGAGCTCGAGGAAGGCGAGGCCAAACAAGGGCTGGTGGAGGCGAACCTCCGCCTCGTCGTCTCGGTCGCCAAACGCTACACGAACCGCGGCTTGCAGTTCCTCGACCTGATCCAGGAGGGGAACATCGGGCTGATGCGGGCGGTCGAAAAGTTTGATTACCGCCGCGGCTACAAGTTCTCCACCTACGCCACCTGGTGGATCCGCCAGGCGATCACCCGCGCCATTGCCGACCAGGGTCGGACGATTCGGGTGCCGGTACATATGATCGAGAACATCAACCGTGTGATGAGGGTTTCTCGACGGCTGGTGCAGGAATGCGGTCGTGAGCCCAAGCCGGAGGAGATCGCGGAAGAAATCGGCTTGACCCCTCAGGAGGTCAGCCGCATTCTGCGTGTCGCCCAGGAGCCCGTCTCGCTGGCGACGCCGGTGGGCGACGACGCGGGCTCGAGCCTTGCCGACTTCATCGAAGACAGCGCCGCTCTCTCGGCGCTCGACAACATGGTCGACGTCAACCTCAGGCGACAGACGCACCATGTGCTCGACTCGCTGGCCGGCCGCGAGAAGGAAGTTCTGCGGTTGCGGTACGGTATGGAGGACGGCGAGGAACATACGCTCGAGAACGTCGGCGGACGCTTCGCGCTGACCCGTGAGCGCATCCGCCAGATCGAGGCCAAGGCGCTGCGCAAGTTGCGCCAGCCGTCGCGCGCCAAGCAGCTCACCAAGAAGCCGAAGACATAGGGCCCTTAGCTCAGTCTGGTTAGAGCCGCCGGCTCATAACCGGTAGGTCCCAGGTTCGAATCCTGGAGGGCCCACTCCCATTACGCCAGTAAAATCAATATGTTACGAGGATTTAGACCTATCGACGAGCTTAATTTGTTCCGCGCTGTCGCGCAGAGCCTCCTCCGTAATCAGGTCGCCATGACGATCAACCCGTAGGGAGGATGAAAAGAGACACTCTGGAGCTCCGCTCCTCGCTAGCTTCGGAAGTCCGAACGGGGGAGCGGATGGCGGAAGAGAGGGTCGCAACAAATGCAGAGGCAGAAAAAGCCTACCAGAGTGGGCCAGGATCAGTTCTCCACCAGCTCCCTTCAGAGCCCTCTCACGCCCCCCTACCCCTGATACACTCACCCCGGCCGAAAGCAA
>JADFNY010000420.1 GCA_022563115.1 Acidobacteriota bacterium
TCTCGCCAGGCTGCTGACGAAACGAGCTTCGCCCTGGAAGCTGAGCTCGTTGCGCAGGCGGAAGGGCCCGACCCCGGCGCCGCCCTCGCCAGCTTCGAGAGCCTCGCGTTCGGAGACCTGAGCGTCCTGGTGAAGTTCGGAGTTCAGTTCGGCCTCTTCGGGGGCAGCGTATTTCAGCTCGGCACCGAGCGGCATCACCGTGCCTACCTCGGCGCGATCGGCCGACTCGATCTGCCCGGATGCTACGCGATGACCGAGACCGGACACGGCTCCAACGTGCGCGACCTCGAGACGACAGCGACGTACGAAGCGAGCAGCGATGAGATCGTCGTCACCACGCCGACGGACGCCGCCGCCAAGGATTGGATAGGAAACGCGGCGTGCCACGGGCAAATGGCGACCGTTTTCGCTCGGTTGATCGTGGGGGGCGTGGATCAAGGCGTTCACGCGTTGCTCGTGCCGATCCGAGACCGAGCCGGCCACGTACTGGCCGGCGTTCGCATCGAGGACCGAGGCCTCAAGGAGGGCCTCAATGGTGTGGACAACGGACGCATCTGGTTCAAAGACGTGCGCGTGCCTCGTACCAACCTGCTCGACCGCTTCGCCTCCATCGACGAGGCGGGTGTGTACACGAGTCCGATCCCGAGCTCGGCCCGTCGCTTCTTCACCATGCTGCGCACGCTCGTCGCGGGGCGGGTGAGCATCGCGTCGGCGTCGGTGAGCGCGGCGAAAGTCGGCCTCACCATCGCTGTGCGACATGCCGATCGACGTCGGCAGTTCGGAGCGGACGGGGCAGAGGAGCAACCCCTGCTCGACTACTTGGTGCTGCAACGGTCACTCCTGCCGAGGCTCTCCGCGACGATCGCGGCGCACTTCGCGGTCAGAGCTCTGCAGCGGGACTATGCAGCGAGCCGAGGGCACGCCGACATCGAACTCGAGGTAACGGCGGCGGCCCTAAAAGCGTACGCCTCCGAGCAATGCGTCGAGACCCTACAGGCTTGCCGCGAAGCGTGTGGTGGTCAGGGCTATCTCGCGGCAAACCGGTTCGCCGCGCTCAAGGCGGACACCGACGTCTTCACCACCTTCGAGGGAGCGAACCTCGTTCTGTACCAGCTCGTCGCGAAAGGACTGCTCTCTCGATTCAAGCACGAGATGAGCGATCTGAACCTCTGGGGGGCGGTCAAATACTTGGCCGAGCGTGCGGAGACGCGCCTCACCGAGCTGAATCCAGTCGTCACCCGACGCACGGACGAGGAGCATCTGCTCGACCCGGCGTTCCACCACGCCGCGCTCGAGTACCGTGAAGAGCGGCTCCTGCGTTCGGTCGCGAACCGACTACGGTCTCGTTTCGCGGACGGCATGGATTCGTTTCAGGCGCTCAATGAGTGCCAAGACCACGTCGTCACTCTGGCGCGAGCCCACATCGAGCGGGTCCTGCTCGAGCGCGTACAGGACGGGGTCGCACGCGCCCCCACGCCGGGACTCTCGAAAGCGCTGGGTACCGTGAGCGCGCTTTACGCCCTGTCCCGCATCGAGGCGCACAGCGGCTGGTATCTCGAGACCGGATACCTGGAGCCGCCGAAGTCCAGGGCGATCCGAACCCAGGTCAACGAGCTGTGCCGCGAGCTGCGCCCGCATGCCCGGCTCCTCGTTGACGCTTTCGGTGTGCCCGAGGCGTTGCTGCCGGAGCTGGTTGCGGCGCGAGGATAATCAGTCGGCGGCCCCCGGTTGGTCGTTCCCCGTCCTGGTGAACGTGAACCTACCGGCGTCGATGTCGCCAGGAACAACTGTTTTTTCCTGTTGTTAGGGCGCCCCTGGCGTAAACACTTGTTTCTCATGTGATTCGGGGCATTTTCTACGGTAGGACCCCGAGGGACCGGGTACCGGTCCGATACCGTGTCGGAGGAACATCCCATGGTTCGCAAGATCCTGATCGTGGCGACGCTACTCACAGTCGCTTCGCCGCTGGCCGCTCAGGAAGACAACGTCTGGACCTCGAAGCGTCCGGATGGCCACGCGCCTATCGGCATGAGGGGCGCGCGAACCCTCGAGGGCGGTGCGATCGAGTTCAGCTACCGCTTCACGCAGCTCAACTCGAAGGGCATATGGTTCGCTAGCGACTCACTTCCCCTCGAGTCGACCCTCGAGTTCTACGACCAGGCCCCGCTCACTCTGGCCAATCAGACGCACAACTTCTCCGTCTCGTTCGGCGCAACCGAAGAACTGACCTTCACCGCGGGCATGGACTATTCCAACCGCCAGCGAGAACAGTTGACGACCGGAGGCGTGTTCTACGTGACCGAGTCCCAGAATCTGGGCGACCTGACCGTGTCCGCCCTGTACAACTTCTTGGATCTGGGTGCGTACAAAGCGCACGTCCAGATGGGCGCAAGGGTACCGACCGGATCAACCGCCATCTTTGCGGAAACACCGTTCAGCACGCCGGGCACCGAGGGGATGCCCTACGACATGCGTCCAGGTGCCGGCACGTTTGCACTGCTACCGGGCCTGACCGTGCAGACCCAAAATGAGGTGGCGTCGGTCGGTGGCCAGATCAACGGCATGATTCCCGTAGGAACCAACGACCGCAGCTACTCGCTCGGCAACTCATTCGATGCGTCCGGCTGGGCTGCGTACATGATCAGCGAGTACATCTCGTTCTCCGCTCGCATCAAGTGGCAGAACTGGGGTGGCATCGAGGGAGGCGACCCCGATCTCGATCCGGATCGGGACCCCGGGGACGACGGCTTTTTCCTCGAGGGCTAG
>JADFNY010000089.1 GCA_022563115.1 Acidobacteriota bacterium
GGGAGCGTCGAGGGCGTCGAGGGTCAGCCTTTGGGACGATGGGTGCTCGGCGTGCCGGGCGGTGCGGTAGAGCCCGTCGAGGGGGTCGAGCAAGCCGCCGAGCGAGCCTCCTCCGGCCAGAGGCCGCGTCAAGCCTACCAGGAGGGCGACAGCGAATCCCCAAGCCGAGGCTCGGATGGGCCGATGGCGTGTGCGGCGAACTGACCCAGTCGTGAGGGCTGGTGGCTCTGGGCTGGTGTCAACGATGGCGCGGCTGAGACGTCTGAGCTGCTCATCGATTCTCTGGTCAATCATCGAGTACCCCCCTGAGATGCTTCCGCGCCCGCGCCAGGTGATGTTTCACTGTGCCCTCAGCGATGAGGAGCTGTTCACCGATCTGGGTCGGGGTCATGTCCTCCCAGTAGGTGAGAAAGACGCATGCTCGTTGCTGGGCGCTGAGACGGGCCACCGCTCTCGCTACTTCGGGCATCACCTCGGGATCGGTAGTCACGATGTTCTCGGCGAAGCGCTGTTCGCGACGGCGTCGCCGAAACGTGGCCCGTTGCACCGTCTTGGCTCTGGCAAGAACAGCGCGATACATGAGCGCTCTCGGGTTATCGGCGCCTATCAGACTTCGTGAAGCGATCAATGCCGCTACTGCATCGTGAACGACATCGGCACGACCGCGGCGAGGCGAGCAGCGGGCGGGAGCGCTTCCACCTGTTGCTGTTGGCCAAGGACCACACCGGCTACCGCAACATGATGAAGCTGTCATCGGCCGGCTACCTCGAGGGCTTTTACTATAAGCCGCGGATCGACAAGAAGATCCTTGCCGAACACGCCGAGGGTCTTATCGCGACGAGCTCATGCCTTTCCGGTGAGGTCCCGCAATACCTGCTCCGCGGCGACTACGAGGGCGCCCGCAGGGCGTTGGGCGAACTGGTGGAGATCTTCGGGCGCGACAACGTCTACGTGGAGCTGCAGGATCAGGGTCTTTCCGAGCAGCGGCGGATCAACCCCGAGTTGATTCGGCTCGCGGGCGACCTCGGCCTGCCGCTGATCGCGACCAACGATTGCCACTATCTGGTGAAGGAAGACGCCCACGCCCACGACGTGCTGCTGTGCATCCAGACCGGCAAGGGGCTGTCGGACCCGTCGCGGATGAGGTTCCCCAACGATCAGTTCTACGTGAAGACGGCGCAGGAGATGTGGGACATTTTCGCCGAGGTGCCTGAGGCGCTCACCAACACCGAGAAGGTCGCCGAACGCTGCAACGTGGTGCTGAACTTCGAGGAAAACCACCTCCCGAGGTTCCCGGTTCCCGAGGGTCAGACGCTCAACGGCTACTTCGAGAGCGTCGTGCGCGACGGCTTCGAGCGCCGCCTCGAGGCGCTCCGCGAGGTTCCGCCGGAGACGGGGAATGGGGCCTCGGTGTGGGCCGCCAAACATGCCGTCGAGGTGTACCGCGAGCGGCTCGAGACCGAGTTGTCGATCATCGTCTCGATGGCATTCGCGGGCTATTTCTTGATCGTCTGGGACTTCATCCGCTACGCCAAGGAAGAGGGAATTCCGGTAGGACCGGGCCGGGGCAGCGCCGCCGGCAGCCTGGTCGCCTACGCGCTCGGTATCACCGACATCGATCCACTCGAGTACGGACTGTTTTTCGAGCGCTTTCTGAACCCCGAGCGTATCAGCCTCCCCGACATCGACATCGACTTCTGCATGCGCCGGCGCGGCGAGGTCATCGACTACGTGGCCAACAAGTACGGCCGCGACAAGGTGGCCCACATCATCACCTTCGGAACGATGGCGGCGAAGGGGGCGATCCGCGACGTTGGCAGGGTGATGGAGCTGCCGTACGGCGAGGTCGACCGGGTCGCAAAGCTGATCCCTAACGATCCCGACGCCACCATCGACGGCGCGGTGTCGTCAGTTCCGGCCTTGCAGGAGGCCATCGACAAGGATCCGCAGGTGGCCGAGCTCGTCGACCTGGCGCGGCAGCTCGAAGGGCAGGTACGGCACGCCTCGACCCATGCAGCCGGCGTCGTTATCGCCGACCAGCCCCTGACCGATTACGTGCCGCTGTACAAGCCACCGGCCGGCTCTGGCGGCAGCCAGGAGCACGCTATCGTGACGCAGTTTCCGATGAACGACGTCGAGGCGATCGGCCTCCTCAAGATGGACTTCCTCGGCCTGCGGACGTTGACCGTGGTGCACGACGCGCTGGAGTCCATCTCCCAGGAGTCCGGCGAGGAGTTCACTACCTCCGACATCCCGATCGACGATCCAGGGACGTTCGAGCTCTTTGCTTCCGGCTCCACCTCCGGCATCTTTCAGTTTGAATCGACGGGAATGCGCGATGCGTTGCGCAAGCTGGGGCCGAGCCGCATCGAGGACCTCATCGCCATGAACGCGCTGTACCGGCCGGGGCCGATCGGCTCGGGGATGATCGACGAGTACATCCGCCGCAAGCACGACCCCAGCAGGGTCAAGTACCTGCTGCCGCAGCTCGAAGACATCCAGAAAGAAACCTACGGCGTCATCGTCTATCAGGAGCAGGTCATGCAGATCGCTTCCGAGCTCGCCGGATTTTCGCTTGGTGAAGCCGACGTGCTGCGCAAGGCGATGGGCAAGAAGAAGCCCGAGGTCATGGCCTCGATGGAGGAGAAGTTCATCGACGGGTGCAAGGCCCGTCATGTACCGCCCACCTGGCGAAGGAGATCTGGGACCAGGTGGTCGAGTTCGCCGGCTACGGCTTCAACAAGGCGCACTCGGCCGCCTATGCCTTGCTCGCCTACCAGACGGCCTTTCTGAAGGCGAACCACCCGGTTCACTTCATGGCGGCGCTGCTGAGCTCGGATCGTGACAACACCGACAAGGTAGTGCGCTACATCTCCGAATGCCGCGACATGGGCATCCCGGTGCTGCCCCCGGACGTCAACGAAAGCAACGTCAGCTTCACGCCGACTGGGGAGTCGATTCGCTTCGGGCTCGCCGCCATCAAGGGGGTCGGCGAGGGGGCGGTGATCGCCATTCTCGATGCCCGCGATCGAATCGGTGCCTTCGGCAGCCTCTTCCAGTTTTGCGAGGAGGTGGATCTCGGCAAGGGGATCAACCGGCGCACGGTGGAGAGCCTGATCAAGTCCGGAGCCTTCGACTCGACGATCGTGGAAGAGGGGGGCGAAGCCGACCCGGGCGACATTCGCGCCCGGCTGATGGGGTCGCTTGGCATCGCGCTCGAGAGCGGGCAGCGGCGGCGACGAGATCGCCAGATGGGCCAGACCAACTTGTTTGTCGACCTCGACGGAGACGGCGGTGGCGCCCATCGGCCGTCGCCGAGCTTGCCCGCATCCGGCTATGCGCCCTGGACGGATCGCGAGATCCTGACCGCCGAAAAGGAGTCGCTCGGTTTCTACATCACCGGGCACCCTCTCGAACGCCACCGCCACCAACTCCAACAGTTCGCCAACGCGACCACGGCGACGCTGTCGCACATGAACGGCGCCCAGGAGGTTACCCTCGGCGCTATCATCACCGGGATCCGCGACCTGAAGACACGCAAGGGCGAACGGATGGCGGTCCTTCAGGTCGAGGACCTGGAGGGATACGCCGAGGTGGTCGTCTTTCCCGACGTCTACCGAGCCTGCTTCGGCCTGCTGAACGAAGACGAAGCCGTGCTGATCAGTGGTCGGCCCGAGACCGACGACGACACGGCGCGGATGATCGCCGGGGATATTCAACCTTTAACGTCTTTTTTCGAGCAAAAGGCCAACGAACAGGCGCGCGAGGTGCAGATCTCCCTAACCCTTACCGGCCTCGCCGACGAGATTCCCGACCAGCTTCGCGATCTTCTCGAGCGCCACCGCGGTGAAGTGCCGGTCTCGATCCGGTTGCAGCGGCCCAACCCGCATGGATTCCGTGCGCTCGTGGCGCCGAACCGCTTCTTGTGGGTGACGCCGAGCGCCGAGCTGGTTGCCGAGCTCGAGGAGCTCCTCGGCCACGGTTCGGTGCGCCTGCGTCGATGAGCTCGCCGGCCGACGAGTTGGAGGGGTATCAAAGTTCGTATCCTCAGGAGCTGAACATCGCCGCGCGCCTGGCCGACGGTGCGCTGGAGGCCGGTTGGGGCGAGCGGACGGCTTTTCACTACGGAGGCGACGCGGTTTCCTTCGCCCGGATTCGCGACGATACGGCCCGCCTGGCCGGCGTCCTGGTCGGGCTCGAGGTCGCCGCCGAGCAGCGTGTTCTGATCGCCCTGCCGGACGCCCCCACGTTCGCCACATCCCTCCTGGGGTCGATCTGGCACGGTTCGGTGGCCGTCCCGATCAATCCGTACTTGCCGCCGGAGAGCTATGAGTTCTTTCTTCGCGACAGCCGTGCCGTTGTCGCGGTTGTTGCCCCGTGGCTCGTCCGGACGATCATGGAGGCGGCGTCGGCGCTGCCGGCGCTCCAGCACATCGTGGTGTTCACCGAGCCGGGGACGCCGGAGGGCGGGGCCGACGACGGCGAATGGCGAACGCTCAACGTCGAGGCGGGGTCACCGCGTTTGCACGATGCTGACGATCTGCTGGAAGCCGCGATCGCCCCGCCGCCCGCGCCGACGCACTGCGACGAGCCGGCGTTCTGGCTCTACACCTCGGGCAGCACCGGACCCCCCAAGGGGGCCATCCACTTGCACCACGATATCTGGGTAGCCGCCGATTGTTGGGGGCAACGCAGCATGGGCATGGGACCCGACCACGTCCACCTCTCCGCCTCGAAGCTCTACTTCGCGTACGGGCGCTCGGCAACAGCCTCCATTGCCCCATGTGGAGCGGCGGCAGCGCGGTGCTGGTCCCCGAAAAGCCGACGCCTGCCAACATGCTCGAAGCGATTGCCGCCAACGGGGTCACCCATTTCTACGCCGTGCCGTCGTTCTACAACGCCATGATGGCCGACGATGGCTTCTGCGCCGCCATCGCCAACGGCTCGCTTTCGAGCCTGCAGGTCTGCGTATCGGCCGGCGAAGCGCTTCCGGCGCCGTTGTGCGAGCGCTGGATGGAGACCATCGGCGTGCCGCTGCTCGATGGTATCGGTTCGACGGAACTGCTGCATATTTTCATCGCCAACCGTCCCGACGACGTGCGACCGGGATGCTCGGGAAGGCCGATCCCCGGCTACGACGCGCGCGTCGTCGGCGAAGACGGCAACGACGTTGCGCCGGATGTTGTCGGCGACCTGTGGATCCGCGGAGACTCCGCCTGCGACGGCTACTGGAACCGCCACACGGCGACCAAGCAAGCATTGCGGGGCGAGTGGTTCGTGACCGGCGACAAGTACCGGGTCGACGACGACGGCTACTACTGGTACGCGGGCCGCGCCGACGATATGTTCAAGGTGCAAGGCCAGTGGGTGAGTCCGCCGCAGGTGGAGAGCGTATTGCTCGAGCACGATGGCGTGCGCGAGGTCGCCGTGGTGGCGGCCACCGACGACGAGGGCTTGTCCTGCGGCTTGGCCTTCGTCGTCCCCGTCGGCTCGGCGAACGAGCCGCTCGCAACGGCCCTGTTGGAGCACGCTGCCGGCCGCCTGTCGCGCTATATGGTGCCGGAGAGGATCGAGTTCGTCGACGAGCTACCGAGGACCGCGAGCGGCAAGATTCGGCGCTACCTGTTGCGCGACCGGCAAGGCTAGGGTAACCGCCCGACGGTGCTGCGCTTGGTCGGTCCCAGGTGCTAGCCGGGTGGCCGGCTAGCTACTGCTCGACGCGCTGGCGCAGGTTGATGGGCCACAGGGTTGTCAAGGACAGCCCGACGGCGACCCACACCATATCGATCAGACGTCGCACGAGTCCGACCGCGATGCCGGCGGCCGGATCGAGATCGAGAATATTCGCCGACGCCGCCACGCTGGCCTCGAAGACCCCGAGCCGGGCCGGTACAAGGACGCCGAGCGTATTGCCAAGCTTGGCACCGGCCTCGAACCAGAGGCCGACGACGGGGCTGTCGCTGATGCCCAGCATCGGCAGAATCGACCAGGTGGCGACGGTCAACGCCACGTGCCCGGCGAGGTGGAAGCCGATCATCAAGGCGAAGGGGATGCCGTGCAGGCGTACCAGCCCGACCCGGACCAATCGCATCGAGTCGCGCGCCGCCTCCAGCTTGGAGGTCGGTTGGTCGTCCATATTCGGCATCTCCGCGCGATGGCGGCGTTGGCTTGCCCAGATTCCGGCCATTAGCCAGGCACCGGATCCGGCCCCGAGAAAGATGCCCCCGAGGGCCGAAAACCACGCCGGCAGCGCGAGAGTCGGCTGGCAGACGAGTAACGCAGCCCCGACGAACAGCGCGCCGGCGATGCCGGAGGCGGCGGCATCGACCGCCACCGTTGCGGCCCCGGCGCGCGCCGAGATGCCCTTGCGCAGCAGCAACACCTTGCTGGTTTGCGACCCGATCGCGCCGGTGAGTGACAGGTACCCTAGGGCCTCGGCGCCGAGCCGGGCGCGCAACAGGTCGAGGTATTTCACCGGCAAGTCCATGGCGCGAACCGGGAAGCGCCAGGCGAAGGCTCGGACGGAGTGCTGGGCGCCGACGAGGAAAATCGGGATCACGATCCCGGCGCCGAGGTTGTCGAGATACTCGCCGATCGTTCCGGCGCCGGCGCGCTGCACGAGGTAGGCAAGAGCGACCGCGCCACCCACGAACAGAGCCACGCGTCCCAAGACCGTCGCTCTCATGGGCCGGAGTATAGGGGTACGATGCTCGACATGGGAGACATCGATCGGTTTCTCAGTGCACCCTTGCTCGACGACGACGCCGTTGCCGAGTTCGACCGCGGCCGCGAGCGCGTCATCGCGCGGCAGCGATCCTGGCGCCAGAATTTCCCTGCTATCGGCCTATTGCTCGAGAGCGACGAGGAGCGTGCCTACGCGCTCGCCGGCAACTATGCGACCGAGGCCCGCGAGATCGTCGACGTGTGGCTATCCCTGCTCGGTGGCGATGCATCCGACGTCGCCGCCCGCGAGGAGCGGGCGAAATGGGTGGAGGGTTTCTGGCGCACCTGGCGCCAGCAGGTGTTTGCGACCGAGGACTACCAGCGGCTCGAAAACGGCGACGGTGGCTCCGTCGGGCCTCGGGAGCGATTCACGTTAGTGTTTGAGGACCTGTCGACACGCTACTGCGCCGAGGCGGTCGCCTGCGTGCGGGAGGGGCGGAAGCGTTCGGTGGACCCCTCGCTCCTGGCGCGCCTCACCGTGCCGTTACGCGCCGTCGGTCGGGGCATCGGGGGGTTCTTCTTTCCGGGCAGGTCGTGGTGAAGACGTGGTGCCCACACGTTCACCCAGCGGGCCGAGAACCTCGACGCTCACCTCGTGGTAGAGGAGATCCCCGTCGGGGTCGAATTGCAGTCCGGTGGGAGGTGACGGCAGCGAAATGCTGAAGTCGACGCTGCCGGGCTCGATCCAGACGGTTGTCTCCAGGGGTGGAGCGGCCTCGAGCGACACCCGCATGCGTACCGGATATCGAATCGCCGCGCCCTGCTGTTCGATCACACCGCGAAGCTCGTAGCGCGGCAATCTCGCCTCCACACGCTCGTATCCGTAGCGCACGCGAAAGCTGGGCACGTCGGCGCTGCGCAGCCAGGCGTTGAAGAACCACGACAGATCGCCGGCGTAGATCTCCTCGGCAAGGCGTACGAAGACCGGTGTCGTGAGGTCCTCCTCGAGATCGTGCAGGGCGCGGATCAGGTCGATGAATTTGTCGAGACCCATGATCTCGCGGAGCATGTGCAGCACAGCGGCAGCCTTGTGGTAGTTGAGCGCGTTGATGGCTTCCTGTGACGACATGTCGAAGCCGATCTCGAGGGGCTCCGGGGAGGCGATGCTCAGCGCCACGCGTTGCGAGCGATCGAGCTCCTGGCGCATCATGCGGGCGCCGTACTCGCTTTCCAGGAACATCAACGAGCTGTAGGTCGGCAAGCCCTCGCGCAACCAGGCATCGCGGCCGCGCGGGATCTCGATGTAGGAATTCCACCATTGGTGGGCGATCTCGTGCGCCAGAAGGCGGTAGGGGAAGGCCATCTCCCGGCTTACGACGTCGACGTCGAGCAGCGTCATTCCGGGCAGCGTAAGGCCGCTCATCGTTTCCGGCAGGTCAACGGCGACGAAGTTCCAGCTGCGCCGGTCGAGAACGCCAATTCGCTCGCTGAAGAACGTCGCCGCGCTGGCGATGTACTCGACGTATGACTTGGCCAAGGAACTGTTCCGGTGGTCGAGGAAGGCACGCACGAAGCCGACGGTATCGAGCTTGTTGTCCTCGACGAAACGACCGATCACCAGCGGGATCGTCTGGTTGGGCACCGAGTCGCGCCACACATAGGTCGTTACGCCGTTTTCGTCCGCTACCCTGTTGGTTCCCGACGAGACCAGCACCCAAGGGTCGGGAAGTGTTGCGGTAAGGCTCATCGGCATCGGCACGAAGCGCAGGAACTCCTCGGGGTCCGGGGTGACCCGAAGGTGCGGATACCAGGGTGTAGTGAGCAGCATCTGACCGCTCTCCTCGAGCGGGGCGTCGAAAGTTGCCCGATAGCGAAAACGCCAGGTGGTGACCACCCCGGCGTCGAGCGACGGCGTCGAAATCCGAATACGGCTTTGTCGTCGCCTGTAGGTGAGCGGCACGCCGTCGACGTCCTCGATGACGTCGAGGTTCATGTCGGGCCGCAGAAACACATTCACGACCTCGGCGGTGCGCTCGACCCTGAAGGTGAAGTCGGCTTCGATCAACGCCGTTGGTAGCTCGGGGCGCACCTCGACGCGCAAGTCGATGCGTTGCGGCACGATGACGGGGCTCTGGGCGGGGCGGGCGGCGGAGTCCCGTCCGAAGGCTCCCGAGGCAACCTCCTCGACGGCATCGACGGCCCGCGTAGGTGGCGCTGCGAGGGCAGTCGCCAACGTCGCTAGAATCAATGTTTTGGCCGTCAAACGCATGATTTCCATGATCGCGCCGGGGGTAAAGCCAAGCCGTACGGCTCCATGCTACCCTCTCGGCTCCGAGCAGAGAGACGTCCGCAGCCCTCTGGTGTGCCTTCCGGTGCACAGCCTCGACTCCTTCCGAATCCATGTATCGCAAAGCGGAAGACTTCGAAAAACCGATCGCGGAGCTCCAAGTAGAGATCCATGAGCTCGGCCTGTTCCCGGCCTCGCCGGAGCGCGACGCGCAACTCGCCGAGCTGGAGATGCGTCTCGACGAGACGCGGCGTGAGATCTACGGCAATCTGTCGCGTTGGCAGGTGACGCTTGTGGCCCGCCACCCGAAACGGCCCTATACGCTCGACTACGTCGAGCGCTTGTTCAACGGTTTTCTCGAGCTGCACGGCGATCGCCAGTTCGGTGATGATGCCGCCATCGTTTCGGGGTTCGCGGAGTTCAACGGCCACCCGATCTGCATTATCGGCCAGCAGAAAGGCAGGACGACGAAGTCGAAGCTGCACCGCAACTTCGGGATGCCGCACCCCGAGGGGTATCGCAAGGCGCGGCGGGTCATGAAGATGGCGGAGAAGTTCGGGCGCCCGGTCTTCACGTTCATCGACACACCCGGTGCCTATCCAGGCGCGGGCGCGGAGGCGCGTGGGATCGCCGAGGCGATCGCCGTGAACCTGCGCGAGATGTCGATGCTACGGGTGCCGATCATCGTTACGGTCATTGGTGAGGGCGGTAGCGGCGGGGCGCTGGGCATCGGTATTGGCGACCGCGTCAACATCCTGCAGTATGCGACCTACTCGGTGATTTCACCGGAGTCGTGCTCGTCGATTCTGTGGCGCGATCCGGATCATGCCGAGGAGGCGGCCGAGGCGCTCAAGCTGACCGCTCCGGACCTCCGCGAGATGGGCCTTGTCGACGAGATCATCCCTGAGCCCGAGGGTGGCGCCCACAACGATCCCGAGGCCATGGCGTCGACGCTCGGCGCGACGCTCGAGCGCCAGCTCGACGAGCTGCTCGGTGTCGACGTCGAGGTGCTCATCGAGAAGCGCTACAGCAAGTTCCGGGGCATCGGTGCCCTGTCCGGTCTCGAGGAGTAGAGGGCGCTGGCGTGTAGTGTCCTGAGTTCAGAGGTCCGTTCATGTTTGTGGCGACCGCGAGCGAGGCGATTTCAAGGAGCGGCGACGAACGCGATGCCCCCACATCGCCTTCCTCGCCCCTCCTCGACCTCACCTCCATCTCCCTCCTGCAAACATGAACGGACCTCTGACTCAGGACACTAGGGTTTGGCGTCTGCGCGACTACGATCCTGCCGTCGCGGTCGCCCTTCAGAACGAGCTCGGCCTGTTTCCGGTAACCACGCGGATTCTCGCCAGCCGCGGCATCGACAGCGTCGCCGCGGCGCAGTCGTTCCTGCACCCGAGTCTCGACGAGCTTCACTCGCCGTTCGCCTTCGTGCAGATGGAGGCGGCGGTAGAACGTCTACTCGCTGCCATCGAGCGCGGTGAGCGGATCGTCGTCCATGGCGACTACGATGTCGACGGCATCACCGGCACGGTGCTGTTGCTGGTGGCACTGCGCGCCATCGGGGCTGACATCGATTATCTGGTCCCGCATCGCCTCGACCACGGGAAGCATCGCCT
>JADFNY010000090.1 GCA_022563115.1 Acidobacteriota bacterium
GAGAGCCTCGGCGACCCCCTCACGATGGGGCCCGACGTCTCCATCGGGGACGTTCCACGCCCCGCCGTGAACCGCGAGCGAACAGGACAAAGCTCCTCCGAGGCCGTCTAATAGACATAGCCCGCTGAAACCTTCGCCCGGCGGGCCGCAAAGAAGAGTGTAGAGCAGCCTCGACAGCCACGCTCCGGCCTCCCGGAGCCTCGATCCCGGATCCGAACACGAATCATGCGACCCACAGCACTCTTGGCAGCGTCTGCGATCGCCAGCGTCGCTTTGCTGGCCGTCTTCGGGTTGATCGACCCGGGATGGGTTGCCTGGCTCACCGGCGCCGAGCACCCCGCCTACCCGATCGCCGCCTCGATCGATCTCGTCGGCCTCGACGGCGACACGATTACCTCCGACGACCTTCGCGGCGACATCCTGGTGCTCGAGTTCTGGGCGACCTGGTGCGGGCCGTGCATCGAAGAGATCGACGATTACAACGCGCTACAGGCGGCGTACGCCGACGACGGTGTCCGCGTCCTGGGCGTCGCGGTGAGGTCGGGAACGACGGCGGCCATCGAAGCGTTCGCCCGTGAACACGACATCCGCTACCCGATCGCCATCGGCGACGACGTTGTCTGGCGGGACTTCGGGCCCATGTGGGGCGTACCCACCACCCTGTTGATCGACCGTGACTGGAAGGTCAGGCGCGCTTGGGTTGGCGCTGGCGGCTCCAAGATCGAGACGCTGCGCGCCTCCCTGGACGCCATGCTTGCCGACGAGCGCTCGTCTCCACGTGCTCCACGCCGCTCTGCCCACGCCAACGACGCGGCGTTCCCTGTCGAGCGCCGCTAGCAGCTAGAAGCGCTGGAGCTCCCGGACCGCGGGCAGATCGTCTGACCAGACCTCGCGGTCGATCCGCCATCGTCCGATGCGGTCCTTGCGGTAGACGCGGAACCCGCTCTGCCGAAACTGGAGCGGATCGCCGCCGATCGCCATTTTTCCATCTCCGCGCGGCGTCAGGGTGATCTCGGCCTCCCACTCCTCGAGCGCCCAACGACCATCGACGCTCAGCGACCGCGTCTCGAAGGCGTAGTAGACGTTGGCATGAAAGAGCCAGCGTCCGTGCCAGTCTGCGATCTGCTCGGCTCCGAGCCGTGGCGCCGCCTCCGCCGGCAGCACGACGGCGCCCGGCGCGTACCAATCGAGCATACCGAACAGATCGCGCGCGTTCATGGCCTCTTGCCAACCCGAGCGAACTTCCGCAATCAATGAAGCGTCGTCGAAAACAGCAACTGCCTGGGATCCGGTCGACAACACCAAGGTGAGCGCCAGGGCCGCCAGACCGAGAACGTTCGGCATCTCAACTACTCCTCGGGGAGCATCCGAGTCGTCATGGGGAGTGATTCGCGGGGAGCTTGGCGGCGGCACCGACCTTGGCATCGAGGCTGCCTCCGGGCACCGGCCGCTCTTCCGTTAGGACGCCTCGGCGAGGCGAAAAGTTTCGCCTCCGCGCAACCTTACGAGATCCTGTCGTTCAACGGCGCAGCGATTTCACTCCCTTGGAGAAACGGACCGATTTCTTCAAGAAACAAGCGGGTCAGAGAAACAGGCGAGCACGCTCCTCGACGACGTCGCGGATGTTGTCGAGCAACTTCTCGCAGGCGACCTCTCCCGCGCGAATCGCCTCCTCCGGGTCGGAGAAGTCGCTCCAGTGCCGCTTCTGCCCGCGCGCCGAAATCACCACGTCGGCGCGACGGAGCTGCTCCTGCTCGAGAGCCATGAGGCTGATCTCGCTGGAGCGCATGGCGATCTCGACGCCGTTGGCCAGCTCGCTCACCGCGATGCCGTGCTGGGAAACGTCGACCGCGATCGCAACGTTGGCGCCTAGCGTCTTGACCGCGTCGATCGGCACCGGACTGGTGTAACCGCCATCGCACAGCAGGCGACCGTTGAGCTCGACCGGCGGGAAGATCCCCGGGATCGCGGACGACGCGGCGACGCCCCGCGCCAGAGGCCCGGAACCGATGATCACCTCGCAGCCCTCCTTGAGGTCGACGGCGACGGCGCCGAAGGGAATCTCCGTATCCTCGAACGTGCGGCTGCCGAATACCGTCTCGAGCACCCGCTGGACCCGCCGGCCGCTCAGGACGGCGCGTCGGGACAGCGCCAGGTGCGACGCATAGAGGCCACGAAACGCGGTCTGGACGCGGTCAAAAAGGCCCGGATCGTCTCGGTGAGGCGCTGCCTCGCCAACCGGGAGGATGCCGCCCAGCCGCCGGATCGTCGCCAGGTTCAGGCTCTCCATGTACTTGCTGCGGACAAAAGCGAGCACCCGCTTCTCGAGCTCGGCGGCATCCGGCCAGCAGGCGTACACCCCGCCGATGATCGCCCCGAAGCTGGTTCCGGCAATGACGTCAACGGAAACGCCGGCGCGCTCCAGCAACTTGAGCACCCCGACCTGCGCCAGGCCACGCGCGCCGCCGCCCGAAAGGGCTATGCCGACGCGAACTCTCTTGCGCATACGGGATGCGGACATCTGCAAGCTCGACAGTAGTGCCCCGGGTGAGACTCGAACTCACACCGCCAGTGGCCAAGGGATTTCAGGCCGAAGTCGGACCTCCGGCCGGATCTCTATTTGTAACGATTTGGGGCGCGTCAGGCGCTTGAGGCCAGATTACGAGGTTCGCGAGGTTGCCGCAAACCTGGACCTTTCGAACGCTACTCGTCCGCGTCCAAACTCGGAGTCGCCGCCTCTACTCTCCATCGCGTACTCAAGGCAGTAGCGGGATTAGCCCGGAAATGCACGGCGCCATGGCGTCAAGAATCATGGCCGCTAGCTCGATGGGGCAGAGGATCCATGGAGAAAGCTGTGCATCTGTGGTTGCATGCCGGCGTCTTCACCTCCACCGAGGGGAGTAGCGCGACTCGACCGTGGCTGCTGGGAAATCCCGGTGGAAGGAGGTTTAGGGGCCATGGTTCAAGGCCGCCGACCGTGACGGCTACGGCGAAAACTGGCCGATTACCTATGCCGAACTGGCGCCCTTTTACGACAAGGTTGAAAGCTTCATTGGTGTGAGTGCTTCGATTGAAAACATTCCGCACTACCCCGATGGAAAGTACTTGCCTCCTTTCCCCCTGAATTGTGGGGAGCGAATCGTGCAGAAGGTGGCGCCGACTTTGGGTTGAGGCATGCGGGTTGTCCCTAAACGTACGGCACAGCGAGTGAAGAGTATTCATGGGCTGTCGGCTTGTCACTATTGCGGAAGCTGCGGCCGCGGGTGTGATGTCGGTGGGTTTTGGGACTCCATCTCCGATACTCTCCAGCCGCCAGGAAGACGGGCCGACTCACACTGCGGTCCGATTCGCTGGGGCGCGGAGGTTTCCCAACCAGGCGAAATCCATGGCGGGCTATGGCAACCAGTTCAAGAAAAACGTGCGGAGCTGGTACACGACGCCCGCGCAGCAAGATCAGATCCTGGCGCACATGGCTGCCAATGAGGAGAGGCCGATCACGGAACTGGAGTTGTTCTTCAAACGTCTCAAGTCCTTGACCATCGATGGGTATTACACCTCCTCCATTGGCATTCACGAGGAGCTGCGCTACAGAGGAAACACGCCACAAGCGGAGTTCAAGGGCTGCACCCATCCGGAGCACCAGATTCAATAAATGAACGCCGTTGACCGGGCTGTAGCGGCGCCGCAACGTGCCGGAGCGCGGGTGCGTATCGCGGTCGTCGGCACCGTCGTCGCCGACACGATCGAGCAGCCGGACGGCTCGCTGGCGACCAGCCTGGGGGGTATCGCCCATACCTTGAACGCGCTCGCCTGCCTGGCCTCCGACCAGCCCGCGATCGAGCCGTTCTGTCGTGTCGGCGAGGACCTGTGGCCGCGGCTCGAGCGGTTTGTGCATGCGCTTCCCGGTGTGACGCTGGCGAGAATGCTCCGGGACCCGTCCCCCAACCCGACCGTGCAGCTCTCGTACCCGAGCGGGGGAGCGCCCGGGGAGCGCACCGAGCGGCTGATGAACCCTCTACCGCGGCTCACCGCTGGGGACGTGGCCGGTGTCGAAGGCGCCGATCTTACGCTCGTCAATTGCATTACTGGTGACGACCTCGACCTCGCCGCGTTGCGCCGCGTTCGGCGCGGCTGCTCCAGGGTCTATCTCGACGTCCACAGCCTGGCGCTCGGCCAGGCCGACGACGGTCGTCGCTCCTACCGGCCCCGTTCCGATTGGCAGCAGTGGTTCGCCTGTGCCGACGTCGTGCAATGCAACCTGGTCGAAGGAGCCACGATACTCGGCCGCGACCCGAGTACGGCAGAGCCCGACGTGACCGCCGTGGGCTTGTCCGAGCTCGTCGGTGAGGTCGGCTCGGCGGACTCCGGCCCGGAGCTGATCGCGCTGACGATGGGCGAAAAGGGTGCCCTGGCGCTGTACCGGAGCGATGGCCAAACGTGCCGCGATCACCTACCGGCGCCCGAAGTGGACGGGGTAGATCCGACGGGCGCCGGCGACGCCTTCGGGGCGGCGTGCGCGCTGGCTTACCTTGCCGGGGCCCGGCCGCACGAGGCCGTACTCGCCGGCGTGCGGGCCGGGAGCGCTGCTTGTTGCTATTCTGGGGTCCCGAACCCAAAATCGTTCGCCGCGACGGTTAGACGGCTGGGCGGCCAATAGCCCCTCAATGAGTAACGAAGTGCCGCACTCCGGGGCGAGGCTCGGCAGCTTCGTCAGCGGCTACCCGGTGGGCCTTTTCCCATTCCTGCCCTCTACAGCATCTCGTCCATACCACCCGCGCCGAGCGGCTCGAGGATCTCGTACAGGATAGATGGGATGACGCGGCCAACCTACGCGAAGGGCTCGGCAAGCTCGTAGCCGAAAAAGGGCCAATCGGGCCAATCGGGCCGCGTGGCGCAGCTCCGCTAATCGCCGCAAATCCCGCCATCATGGAGTGCCCAGGCCGAGACTCGAACTCGGATGACCTTTCGGCCAGGGGATTTTAAGTCCCTATCAGGGCTTCTGCGACGATCCTTTACCCATGCGGGTTTGCGCGGAACCCTCGTGGAACTAACAGTTTGCGGCCTTACGAGGCTTACGAGGTTTCGAGTGGTTTACACTCCCGCAGGGAAAGAAAAGGGGAAGTTTGGGGACGGTCGATCATTGGTGGACTGAAACGGGGGTTCGGCAGATGCAGGTAACCGGAAAAATCGAGCGTGCCGGCAAGATCGTCGCGCAGGGCGTGCGCGTAAACCTCACCGAGCAGCCGGGGTTTCCCCGTGGCTGGCGCGGTTCGTTCGTCCTCGACCTCAGTAGCGACCCCGATGCCGGCGACTGGGTCACGCGGATCGAGCCAAGCCCCCAGGATCCCGGCTGCCAACTCACCCTCGCTGATGGCCGCACCGGTACGTTTCATATCGAGCACTACGTCCGGCGCGCGGGGTTCATGGACGTCGAGTTCGTCGGCACTGGAGCGCTCGAGTAACCGTCGCCCTCTACCGCTCCCCCGGCAGCACCAGCCGGTAGCGCTTCACCATGATCGTGCCGGCTTCGTCGTAGGCGGGGACAACCACAACGTCGTCTCGGATGTACACGTCCATCGAGACGACCGCGATCTGGGGAAGTTCGACCTCACCGAGGTAGCGACCATCAGCATCGAAGGCGTCCAAGAACGTCGTCCCTACCCAGCAGGGGCGATAGTTGCGGCGAACCGCATCGGGGTCGGAGAAGTCGTCGGTGCAATCACCAGTCTGTCGTCGCGATGGACCTTCGCGCACCAGCCAGACCCGCTCGCTACGGTCGGGCAAGAAGCGCGTGTAGGCCGGCTTGTGTTCGGGGATCGCGGGACCGCTCCACGTCCAGCCCGGATCGCGCTGACGGAGGTCCGCAGTTGTTCGTCGACGATGGTAGTCAGCTTCTTCCGCGCTCAGGCGCACGGGTTCCCAATACCGGCTTACCCGAGTCAGGCGCCCGTCCGGATGGTGGACCTCGAATGTGTAGGTGTCGGTCGTACCTACCACCCAATCGAGATTGGGCATCAGCGCAGTGTTCTCGTGGGGAGCAAACGGGATGGCACACCAGGGGTACGTGCCGCCTGAGCTTAGGATCCCCACTTCCAGACACCAGGGTTCGAAGCCAAGCGAAGGCGGGAAGATCGGCTCGCCGAGCGCCCCCTCGGAACCAAACGCCTGCATCCCCGTGCGCGGAAACCCGCTCGGCGTGGGGTTCGCGATGTCGGCCACGATCTTGTACGGCACGCCATCGGTGCTCAGCATGAACATGTTGGGCATCACGAACCGCCAGCTTGTTCCCAAGTTAAATGTCTGCAGCGGCGTTCCGTCGGGCGCATACACATTCAACCGGTCCCCGACTCCGGATACGACGATCTCGCCGTTGGGCTTCGTGGCGATCCCCCAGGGACTCTTGTATTCGCCGGGGCCCTCGCCACGGCGACCGATGTCGAACAAATGCGCCCCGAGGAAATCATAGACCCGCACGACGGGAACCTGAAGGTCGACTACATAGATCCGATCCTCGGTCGCCCAGACGCCTCCGACGTTGCCAAAAAGGTACTCGTCCGCGCCGTTCTCCACCCCGATCGACGCTTCCTCAACCAACCTCGCCGTCCCACCCCACACGGACCCCGACTCGTTGACCACGGTGGTGACGTTGCCCTCGGTGGTGATCGTGCCGACCCAGGTGCCGTCGGGGTCGGTTGGGCTTTCCTGGGGGCCGCAGGCAGCGACTATGAATGCAATCAGAAGAACCGGTCCGGCACGAGGTTTCATGGGGCGCTCCTAGTCGAACGGCTCGACGAGGCGTGAGCGAACCACCACTTGCTCGCCTTCAGGGTCGTTTTGTATGCCGTAGACGAAATCGCCTCGTGCGGCCGTCCATGTCGGACGGACCATGAAGCCGGCGAACAGCCTCGCACCATCGGCATCGTACACATCGACGGGGCTCTCGTCGCCGGCTTCGAGTCCATAGCCGTACCGGCTGACGAACAGGTGTCCGTGCCCGTCCACCGCCAGGCCCGTGATGATTGGCTTGTACTCCGGCCAGTTGATGTTGGCGGCCGTCACCTCGGCGAAGAACTCGCGATGGGCCGCGACCACCTCGTCGGCGAGCTCCGGCGACACGTCGAACGGTTCTCGCGCCCCTGCCACACGCAACGCCCAACGAAGATCGCCCGCCTCCGCGTAGGAGAGAACCTGATATTGATCCCGAGGCGAGACGTACAGGATGCCGCTGCTCGACGCGGCCATCCCCGGCCGATCGCGTGGCACGCGGCTGCCGTAGAATCTGCGGCCGCCGAACTCCATCACAGGCGTTCTGTCCAGTGGCAGCTCGGCGAAGCGGCGGAGCTCTTGGCCATCAGCGCTGAACAGGATCGGAATCCAGCTCTGGCTCAGTAGCCCGCCGGCCTCGGTGAAGCCGAGAATGGAGCCGGCGGGTGTCGCGGCCAGCAATCCCGAGCTGGGCGGCAGCGGAAAATCTGCTTGATGCGTTCCGTCGAGGCTGAACACGCTGATCTTGGCGTTGCTGATGTCGGCCACGGCGAGCCGCCTCCCCATGGCAACGATCGACATAGGCGTCTCGAACTCACCCGGCCCTTGCCCCTGCCGCCCGAAGGAGCGAAGAAAAGTGCCATCGGCTCCGAACACCTGTATCCGGTGATTTCCGTGTTCGACGACGTAGATGTTCTCTTCGTCGTCGACGGCGACGCTGCGGATCTGGTAGAAGCTGGTATTGGGGTCGGACTTGTCACCAATGACCAGGTCCTCGACGAGCTCGATGCTTCCCTCACGCTCTTCGGCTGCCACGGGCGCGTAGTCGAACACCGGTGTTCCGTCGGGCACCGGCAGACTCCAGTCGGCAAACTCGAGCGGCTCAAAGCAGGCGGACGCGGTGAATAGCGTCAGCACGGCGACGATCGATCGTAGATTCATGCACCAAAGCCTACGGTGACGCTCTGAGTGCATCAACGGCCCGAAAGAGAACAGAGAGGTCGTTGGCGGCCGCGGCGCCAAATCCAGCCGTAGATCACGACGTTGAGCGCGATCACCACCAGCCCCAGACCGATTTCGAGCTCTCGCGTCAGCTCGGAGGGGTAGAGCACGGGAGTCAGGTAGTGCTCGACGAAACCCCCTTCGTATCCGTGCAGGCCGGCTTGCCGGCGCCAATGGTTTTCCAGCGGCGTGAGGGGACAGATCCAGCCACCGAGCGAGCTGAGCGCACCCCACACGGCACACGGGACATGCACCCAGGCGAGGCGGCGCCACCGGAGTACCAGGAGCCCTCCGGCCACCACGAAGGTCACGAAGCCGAGGTGGATCAGAACCGTCAGGTCGGCGAGAAAACGGTAGAGAGAGGCGTCCATGCTTTCTCCGAGCATCCCTCGAACGTCGTGGGTAGGACAAGGGTGTGCCGGGTCGTTTCGGTGCGGCCGCCCTGCCTCCTCTTGTCGCGCGGTGTCGCTGTCTTTAGAATCGTGCCGTTCATACGGCGGTCCTGCGATGAGGATATCCACGCCCGCGCTGGCGATCGTAACCCTGGTGCTTGCAACGGCCTGTTCGGGTGGGCCGGCGACTCCGCCAGCTGCAGATCCAGAGCTCGAGTTAAACGTTACCGCCGCCGCCGTCGCGTTCGTCGAGGGCACCGACCTCGGCGGCGGGCTCGAGGCGTCCGGCACCGTCGTAGCCGTGAGATTCGGCGACCCGATCGGGGTTCCTGTCCTCCGGATTACGCGCTTCGCCGTGAATTTCGGTAGTGGGCAAGTTTCGCGGCTTGGTTCAGAAGACCGTCAGAAAGCGTCCGACAAACCAGACGGATGCGACCGAGCCGATCACGTAGGCGGACACCGGCTCGGCCCATTCGGGCCACGGTAGCTTCAATCTCCGCCAACAACCCCACACCATCAAGATCGCGGCGATGAAAGCAAGCTGGCCGACTTCGACGCCGAGGTTGAATCCCAGCAACGCCATGGGCAGCTCGATCGCTGGAAGGTGCAGCGCGCTCAACGTGCCGGCGAAGCGTCACGGAGTGCGCGTGGTTCTCGACCTTCTTTGAGAAGGCGTTGGTCAGCCTCGTGAACCGCCTCATGCTCATCCGCATCGTGAGGTTCTGGGCTCCCGTCGTCGTACCGGTGTCCCGCGAACCGACCAGCCATGACGGAACGAGCTTCGTGTCGGCGCAAATGGCCGTGAAGGTCCAAACGTCGCCGTACCCAAACTGGCCGCGCTTCTCTTCGGGAACGTTCTTCTGCTTTGCGTGGCAGAACGACGAGATTTCATCGACCTGGACGCCCTTGCTGAAGTCGTGGAGGAAGGTGTCCGGGAGCGAACGCTCGTTGGAGGGGTCCGATATTACGGGTTCGTCGACGCGGCGAGCGGAAGTGGGAAGGATGCGTTCGCGGTGGGGATCGCCCACCGTGACGGGGAGAGGGACGTGCTCGATGTCTGTCAAGCATGGGGACCGCCCTTCAACCCCAGCGGTGTGATCGAGGAAGCGGCCGAGCTGTTCAAACGCTTCCGCGTTCACGAGGCGCGAGGCGACAAGTACGCCCCCGGCTTCGTGGCCGAAGGCTTCGGCGCCAACGGGATCACCTACCGCCCGAGCAAGCGCACGACCTCTGAGACCTATGTCGAGCTACTCCCGTTGATCAATTCCCGCGCCGTCGTGTTGCTCGACCAACCGGCACTGCTACGAGAGCTGCGCAGCCTGGAAATTCGCGGCGTCGAGCCCCACCTCGGTATCCACGACGATGACGTCAAGGCCGCGACGGAGGCCCTCAACCTCTAGCGAGCGAGCCGTTTTCGCCTAATCTCCTGAACTGACCCATATAGCGCAGGCTTCCTCCCGGACCTCTGTAGCTGCATGACCCGGCAGCGGTAAGATCCCGGCGAGAATGGTTGCGTTCCCGTAGCCGAAAGAAGAGGCGATGAAGCTCTTTCTTGTCCAGCATGGGGTGGCCAAGAGCGAGGCCGAGGACCCGCAGCGAGGGTTGAACGAAGAGGGTCGGCGGTCGGTGGAGCGAATGGCCGAACTCCTCAAGTCCCTCCACCTCGACCTCCAACGAATCGAGTATAGCGAGAAGCTCCGCGCTCGCCAAACGGGGGAGATACTCGCGGCTAGCCTTCAGCCTGTTGAAGGAACGAAGGAGATCACGGGACTGGCCCCGATGGACGACGTCGAGCTAGTCCGGGCTCGCCTCCAGGAAGCCTCGGAGAATCTCATGCTCGTGGGCCACTTGCCGCATCTGAGTCGCCTGACGTCGCGGCTTCTGGGGCAGGGGGCTGACCAGCCATTGGTGCAGTTCCAGATGGGTGGGGTTCTGCGGCTGGACCGCGACGACTCCGGCCAGTGGCTGGTGCGCTGGATGTTAGTGCCCGAGCTATTTCCCTAGATCGATGGCCGCGACATGCCTTCGAGCGGCCACGGGGTAGCGCCCGCGTCGTTGGTACTGGCCGCGGCCTATCTTCCGCTGTTGATCCGCCGCATGGTCATTGAGGACCGATTCTTACGGGAGAACCTCGAAGGATACGTGGGCTACGTGGAAAAAGTCCGCTACCGCTTGATG
>JADFNY010000091.1 GCA_022563115.1 Acidobacteriota bacterium
CTCGAGCACGTCGCCCTTTTGCCGGCAAACCCAGCGGCCCTCCATCCATGCGAGGTCCTCGATGTCGAACGCGCCGCCGGTGCGTTCGTCGGACGGGTCGGCCGTACCCAGTGGCACGAGTGCCGCGATCGAAAGCACGATCATGAGAACTGCGATGCGCATTTTCTCTTCCTCTCGTATTGTTGCAGTTCGGTTTCGTCGAATCTGTAAAACGGCCAAGCCGATCCGAAGCGCCGCTCGAACGGCGCCGGGTTCGCGCGACGACGACTCTCGCGGCCCGGCCTATTGGCCCATCGACGGCATCTCGGTCACCACGAATTCGGCGACGTTCGCGCCGGCGGCGGAAATCGAGCTGCCCGACAAGGGTGTACGGAACGACAACGAAACCGAAGTGTTCCGCTACGAGCCCGACGTCGACTACGATCCGGCAGCCGACCCGATCGCCGCGCTCGTGAATCGACTAGGCGGCGGCGAGCTCACGCTGCGCGAGGCCGAGTACATCGTTGATTTCGGCTACGGGGCCGGCGGTCGCGAGGGCCTGGAGTCGCTGGCCGAGCCGCTCTTGGCCTTGCTTGCCGACGAACTGGGTCTGTCGGAGTCACTGATCGGCGGCACGCGCAAGGTTACCCAGGATCTCGAAGTGCTGCCGATGGACCGCCAGATCGGCCAAACCGGGGTTAGGGTCGGCCCCAAGGTGCTCGTAGCGCTGGCCGTCTCCGGCGCCCCGCAGCACGTCGATTGGATCGACGACAACGCCGTGATCCTGTCGTTCAACATCGATGCGGACGCCCCGCTGATGAAACTCAACGAGCAGAAGGCCCGGCCGGTCGTTCACCCGATCGTCGGCGACGTCAATGAGACCGTGCCGCGGTTCATGGCGGCGCTGCGTAAGAAGGCCGGCAGCGACGACTAGCTGTGAGTTCCGAGCACGTTGTTCACGGTACTCACTGAGCCTTGCGATCGGCGGCCTTCTACCGATGCCCCCCGACCCATCCGGCGAGCATGGCCGTGCCGGTAGCGGGGGGCGTCAACGCTCCTTGGCAACCACCCACAGGGAGCCGTGGCGGCCGGTATCGAAGCCGACGTTCTTGGCGTCGAGCTCGTCGACCGTAAGCTGGTACGTGGTTTCGTCACCGTAAGCGAGAAGGAGCCGTCCGCAGTCGTCGCAGGTGGCGACGTCGCGGTGTTTCTCGAGGCTCTTGCCGGCCTCTATGGAGCAGCAGTCTCTCAGGGACATGGCGGCATTCTAGTGTGCTGTCTCCAAAGTAGCTTGACACTTGTAGCGAGCGCGACAGCCGGCGCCTGGACGGTGTCGGTCGCGTCGGCTCGCCGGCGGGGCGCTCTGCACCGTGTTCCGTGTTGGTCGGGACGGCTCGTCGCCGCGGCGCTCTGGACGTGAAGCGCGCTGCTTGGCAATCTATATTGTAGGCGCGTTTCCTCAGCATCTTGCTAGATGAAAGGGTTTCTCATGGGACGTACTCGCGGTAAGGCAGTCATCCTGTTCGCGTTGCTCGCCGGGGCCACGGTGGGAGCGGCGTCGATAGACAGCGCCACGATCGCGGCGCCGGGTGAGGCGGCGGCCGCCACGTTTCTCGGCTTCGAGATCGGCGAAGAGCGTCGCTACGTGATCGCTCCCGAGGGCGCCATGCGCGACGGCGAATCGGCCACCTGGAGCACGCGTCTCGATCGGGTCGAGGCAGCCGAGGGCAGGTCGATCGGTGTTTTCGAGCTCACCCACTCGGAGAGCCGGCAAGGCCTCGGGTTGGCCGGCACCATGCTGGTGAAGTGGAACTATCGCGGTGAGGCGCGCATCAACGAGTTCGGCTTTCCGGAGGAAGTGCGGTTCTCGATGTACGAGGAGCACATCGGTGAAGCTCCATGGCGCGGCGTGCTGATGTCGGCGGCCTACACGCTCGACGGCGACGGCTATATCAAGACGGTCCGGGTCCCCAACCAGGAGTGGCAGTTCACGTTCGGGGTCGCCACCCACGACGATCTCGACCTCGACGTCCCGAGCGGGATGTTCCTTTTCCGGCCGCAGGCGGCGGGGATCGACTTCTTCATGAATCCGGCGTTGCTGGGATTCGCCGTTCCCGAGCTGGTGCCCGACACCTGGAAGCAGCGGGTGCTTTTCTTCCGGCCCACGTACCCGGTTCGTTTCCCCGGCGCCAGATACGTGGCCAACGAACGCAACAGAGTTGCCGCCATTCGGCGCTACTACGCCAAGCGCACGCTGGAGGCGAAGGAGTCGTCGGAGCTGCAGATCGGCGGCCGGACGCTGAACGTTCGCAAGATCGACGTCACGGGCACGGCGCGTGCCGCCTTCGTCGATGAATTCGGCCGCGTAGTACGCATCGATCTCGATCCCGACCCGATCACTCGCAGGGATCGGTACATCCGCATACTCTTTCCTTCGGAGTACTGATTTCCTGATCGCAGGGTGGCGAAGAACTCGCGCGTCCCGGGAGCTCTTCAGCACCCTGTTGCCACCATTTGTGGGGCGGAGCACTAGATCAGGCGCAACCCGGAAAGACGCGATGTTCAGCCACAGCGACAGCGACAGCCACGGCCACAGCCACGGCCTGCTAGCGGTTGTCTTCTTGGGGGCGCTGCTGATTCTCGATGGCGGCTCGGTTGCCGCCCAGGCGCCGTCCGGCGGCCGGTCGGCCGTCGACTCCGCCGCCCCGACCCGGCTGCGCGCCGCCTTCGGCTACGAGATCGGTGAAGAGCGACGCTATGTGCTGGAGCCGGCGCGCTCGCTGCGTCCCGGGGAGAGCGCCTGGTGGTCGATCGTGCTCGACGACATCCAGGGCGAGGGTGACGAAACCCGCATCATCTTCGACCTCGAGCACGAGCGCACCGAGATCATCCGTGACTTGTTCGGGGGTATCAACGGGCGCATGCAGGTGGTTACGGTCGACGGCCGGCTGACCGTCAACCGCTTCGGTTTTCCGCAGCGCCTGGTGATCAACGAGCAACACGACGTGCACGGCGAGAGGGGATCGCAAAGTGACGTCCGCACCACGTTGTTCACCTTCGACGGCGAGCGGTTCATCAAGCAGGTCCGCATCAACGGGCGCGAGTGGAAGTTCAACATCGCGATCGCCAGCCATGACGACCTGGATTTAGGTGGTCCGGTTGGCTTGTATGCCTACGTACCGAAGGCGCTGAGCTGCTTGGGAGCTCCTGGCGCGGTCGGTAGACCCTCACGCTGCCCCGGCGGTGATCCGGCGTTCGCCAACCCGGGGCTGTTGAGTATCGCCCTTCCCGCGATGTGGGAGGAGCAGGTCAACAAGAAGCGGTTCCTGTTCTTCATGCCGTCCGGCGTGGGGACGGTTCCGGCTGGGTTGATGGACATGAATCGCTTCATGGCGCTCGAGCGCGACCAGCTGCGCAACAACACCCGCTACTACGACAAGACCGATCTGGAGGTCAAGGAGTACGTTCAGAGCGTCGAGATCGGGCCGCGCTATGTCGATGCCTGGTTGCTCGACGCCAGCGGCGAGATGAGGGAGTTCTACGCCGAGCCCGGCGGTAGGGTGCTCAAGGTCTTCATCGACCCGCACCCGGTGACCCACGGGGAGCGCTGGATCCGCCTCCTGTTTCCTTCCGAGTATTGACGTTGCTCGGCGAGTATTCGTTCAAGCTGCCGATCAGGGTGCGCTTCCGCGACACCGACATGATGGGGCACGTCAACAACGCCGTGTACCTGACCTACTTCGAAGCCGGGCGGATCGAGTACTGGATCACCCTCACGGGGAATCCCGCGCTCGAAGACCTGCCGTTCATTCTGGCGCGAACCGAGATCGACTTCCTGGCAGAGGCCCGGGCGGCGGAGGAGTTAACGCTCGGCGTTCGCGCCGGTCGGCTCGGCAACAAGTCGTTCGACCTCGAATACCTGTTGGTTCGCGACGCCGACGGAAAGCCGGTTGCGCGCGGTCGGTCGGTGCAGGTGATGTTCGACTACGAGTCGAAGCAAGCGCAGCCGCTCGACGACGAAACCCGGCGGATGATCAGCGAATTCGAAGGCGCGCGGGTGTCGGGTTAAGATCCGACAACGGCCTACGACGGGTCGATCGGCCGCCGACTGCGGGGTCCCTTCGACTGGTCGTTGAGCGTCCAGTCGTAGTCCATGAAACGCACCCGCATGGTGTCGCGATGTTCGCGGATCCACGTCGCCTTGTCCTCCGGAGCGTAGCCCAGGATGTAGTCGACGATGTTTCCCGCCGCGGCCTCGAAGTCGTCCCCGTACCAATCGAAGTAGCTCGACACCCAGAGCGTGTCGTTCTCGTCGTCGATGTGAAGGGCGCGTGGGGTGGCCATGAACTCGAACGACACCTCGGTCAACAACGGGTCGAGATCCACGGCGGCGTAGGGGCGGCGCAACAGCTTCGGGCACCCGAAGGAGGCGCACACCAGGGTCCAGTGGATGCGGGCGTCGTTGTAGGTAGGCCTCAGGATGTCGTGCTCGATGTTATCGAGGCTGCGCTCTTCGTTGGCGACCTGATATTTCTGCTTGAAGAAGCCGCCTACCAGGCCGAACAGCGCCCCGACGTCGCGAACGCTCTCTAACGGGTAACGCTGCACCACTTGATAGACGGTGGTGACGTTGTAAGCGTTGATCCAGAAGGCGATCTGCTCGGCTTCGCTGAATCCGGACGGATCGGTGCTGCCGATCACGCCCATGAAGGCCTCGAGATCGCCACGCCCCTCGCCGGCGAGACCGGCGTAGTCGACCAACCCCTCCTCGTCGACGTATGCGGCGAGCACCCGCGCCCAGGGATCATAGAGAGCTTCGTCGGCGGCGGCGAGAGCTTCACCGGCGCGGGCCCCGCTCGGCGATGTAGCGGTGCCGGCTACGGCGGCGACGCCGCCGTCGCCCGAAGAGCTCGCATCAGGCGTCGCGGCGTTGCCCTGGCACGCAGCCAGGAAGAGCACAATGACCCCAGCCGCCGAAACCGTAGTTTGCCTCATCGAAATAGATCGCATTCAGGTGGTCCGTAGATCGGTAGGATATCGATTCGCTACCCGGACATTCGCCCGGAGCCGGGGTTTGGTTTCAACTTTTCACCGTCGGTGAGCCCCAGTCGCTCCCCGATCCACGCCGCGTCAAACCCGACGCGGGCCTCCCCCTCGATGACCACCGTCGGGGTGCCGAACGGCCCGCCGGTGAGGGCGCGGATGGTCTCCCACGGGTCGGCGAGATCGTCGACGTTGATGTCGTCGAACTCGACGCCGCGCGCGCGAAGGAACTCCTTCGCCAGATTGCAAGGCACTCAGTTGTGGCTGCTGTAGACGATTACGCTCATCGCGGGCCCAGGGGGAGAGGAAATCACGGGTACGGATCATTGTCGCACGCCGGCCAGGGTGACATCATCACATGCGGCCGGGCCGCCGGACGGCGTCTTCACATTCGCTGGGAGCTTGCCCGATGTGGTTCGAATCGGTTCTTCGTAAGGAAACGGGCTGTGTCGCCTACGTGATCGGGGCCGAGGTGGGGGAGTGCGCGGTCTTCGATCCCCTTTGGGATATCGGACCCTACCTGGAGATCGCGCGCCGCAAGTCGTCGAAGGTCCGCTACGTTATCGATTCGCACAGCCACGCCGATCACGTTTCCGGGGCCCGTCGTTTGGCCGCCGCGACCGGTGGAGAGCTGATCTTCCCCGAGCTCGCTGAGATCACCTACGACGCCAGGCGGGTGAAAGGCGGCGACGAGCTCGAGATGGGCGACGTCACGCTGCGCGTCCTGCACGTGCCCGGCCATCGCCCGGAGCAAATCAACCTGGCGGTGATCGATCGGACCCGCGGCGACGACCCCTGGTGCCTGTTGACGGCGGATTTCCTCCTGGTCGGCGATGTATCACGACCCGACCTGGCGCAGGGTGGCGAGGAGGGCGCCAAGACGATCTTCGACGTCGCGCTCCCCGCCATCGCCGATCTGCCCGACTTCGTGGAGGTCTATCCCGGCCACGTGGCCGGCTCCACGTGAGGACGTGTCACCAGTGGCAAGGTTGCCACTACGATCGGCTACGAGAAGCGCTACAACCCCGCCCTGCAGTTCGATGATCGCGATGCGTTCGTCGCTTACATGAACGAGGGGCAACCCGTTCGCCCGGCGAACATCCTCCATATCATCGCCATCAACCAAGGTCGCGAGCCGCTGACGATGGACGAGCCCGCGGCGCCGAAGCTGTCGCCACGGCAGTTCGCCGATCTGGTCGACGAGGGACATGCGGTCGTCGATACCAGGTCTTCCGCGGCGTTCGGAAGTGGGCACATACCGGGTGCGTACAACCTCCAGGTCAGCAGCCCCGAGTTCGAACAGCGTGTCGGCTGGGTCGTGCCGGCGGAGCTTCCGATTCTGCTGGTGGCCGACGATGCCGCCGCGGCGCGCAGGGCGCAGCACAAGATGGCGTTCGTCGGCCTCGACCACCGCGTCGAAGGGGTCCTGGCCGACGGCATGGCGGCCTGGATCGACGCCGGCATGGCCCACGCGACGCTGCCCCAGCTCAGCGTTCACGAGCTCCAGGGCCACCTCCAAAACGGTGGCGACATCCAAACTCTCGACGTGCGCGAGCGCGACGAGTGGGACGAGGGACACATCGAGGGCGCCGCCTCGATGAGCGTCAAGGTTCTCGCCGATCAACTCGAGGAGATCGGTATCGGGCCCGAGGCCCCGGTCGCGGTCCTGTGCGAAGCCGGAATCCGGTCGAGCACCGCCTGCAGCATCCTGCTGCGCAACGGCTACCGGCGGGTGTACAACGTCACCGGCGGGATGGGGGCGTGGAACGCGGCCCATCTGCCGACCGTCACGTAGAGGGCCATCCTCGGGGGCACAAAATGGCTGGGACGCAGGGACTCGAACCCCGATTCCACGGTCCAGAGCCGTGTGTCCTGCCTATTGGACGACGTCCCAGCCAGAAGGCGAAATTCTAGCAGGCCGTGGACGAACGCCAAGTGCCGGCGAACACGGCCATCGGGCCGCGCTGGTGGCGTGCGCCCACTAATTTGGCGAAGATGTGATCCATGAGCCTGGTGCGCGCTGCTGCTTTTGTCCTGGCCGCCGGGTCATGCCTCCTGGGTGGGAAGATCGGCCACGCAGACCCGCAGCAGGCACGTCCCGGGGAAGTCGCCGGCCGGGCCGTCGATTTCGACGGAACGCCCCTGCCGGGGATCGACGTGGCGCTGACTGGCCCCTTTCCCCAGAACACGCGGCGCACCGCGGTTGCCGACGCCAACGCGCGCTTCGTCTTCACCGACGTGGTGCCCGGCCGCTACCGGCTGATGATCGAGCTGCCCGACTTGAGCGCCGGCAGCGATGTCGACGTGACCGTGCGGCCCGGCCAGCGCACCGAGACGATGCTTGTGCTGAGCCTGCAGGGAATGACGGTCAACGTGATCGTGCGGGCCGAGGCACCGGCGCTCGTCGATACCGACCTGGTCGATTCCGAGTCCACCGCGGGGCTGTGGATCGTTCCCGGCACAACCATCCACAACCTGCCGCTGCCGGTCGAGCAGGCGCTCGAAGTTCTTCCGCTGTTGCCGACTGTCGTGCGCGGGCCCAAGGGTCGAATCGCCATCGCCGCGACGATGCCCACCGACTCGGCTCTGCTGTTCAACGGCATCGATCTGACCGACGGCTACTCGGGCGACTTCAGCCTGCGCATCCCCATTGAGGCGGTCGACCGCGTCGACCTGTTCACCGGGATTATGCCGGCGCGGTACGGAAACATCACCGGCGGCATCATCGACGTCAGCACGCTGCCGGGGGGCGAGAGCTGGGAGTGGGGCGTCGCGAGCATCTTTCCGCGGCCGCGGTTCCGGGACGGCACCATCATGGGTCTCAAGAACGCGTCGCCGCGTCTGCGGGTCAGCGGCCCGATCAAGCCGGGCAAGACCTACCTGGCGGTGGCCGGTGAGTACCACTTCGACCGCGTCGACGTCTACGACATACCCGGCGATCCCGCACAGGATCACGTGCGGGTCGAGGGCTGGAACGTGTTCGGACAGGTCGATTGGCGTCCGAGCGATCGTCACGACTTCATGTTCTCGGGCCTCGCGTTCCCGAGCTACGACAAGTACGTGGGGTTGGACGGGCTGACGCCGCCGCAGGCGACGCTGAACCTGGAGCGTGACGCCGAAGGAATCCTCGGTCGCTATCGGTTCCGAATCGATCCGAACCGCACGCTCGAAACGGTCGTCCAGTTCAACCGCGTCGGCATGCGCTCCGAAGCCCAGGGGGGCGACCCGTATCGGGTCCGCACAGACGGGGTCGACGGCAATCATTTTCACGGCGAGGATCGGCAAGTGAATCACTTCCAGGCACAGGTCCTCCATCAGCTCCGCTTCACCGGTGACGGGGGTAGCTCGAACGTGGTCCAGCTCGGGGGTGACTTCCACCGTTTCGATCTCAGCGGCACCTTGAACAACAGCACGATCCTCGTTCTGGGTGCGGAGGAGCAGCTCCTGCAGCGGATCGATTTCTCGCCGGAGTCGCGACTCGACCAGAGAAAGTACGAGTGGTCGTTGTTCGTTCAGGATCGCTGGACCCACAGCGATCGGTTTTGGTGTGACCTCGGTCTGCGCTACGAGTCGGACTCATACACCGGTGACCACCGACTCGCCCCGCGCATCGGTGTTGCCTGGGACCCGGTCGGTGACCGACGCACGCTGATCAAGGGAGGGGCCGGGATCGTGTACCGGCGCGTCTATCTCGGCGAGATGGCGTGGACGCAGCTTCCCTCACGGTTCGAGACCACCTTCGACGCCGAGGGCGGCGCGACGTTGCAGGCCCTCGTGCCGCGCATCGCCGCCGACCTCGACGTGCCGCGCACGATCCAGATCACCGGCGACCTGAGCCACCGCCTGGAGTCGGGATGGATGTTCCGCGCCCGCTACTCGCGCCGCGCCACCGATCACAACATCATCGTCGATCGTGTCGACGGACCGGGGATCAGCGTCGATCCGGGCGCCATCCTCGCCGATCTCGATCCCGCCACGCTCGGCCCCGGTGGGACGTTGTTGCTGTCGAGCAGCGGAGAAGCCGACGCGTGGAGCGTGGAGCTCACCGTCGCCAAACGAATTCCGTCCGGCGGTGAGTTCGTCGTCTCGTACGTACGCTCGTCGAGCTTTGGCGATCTCAACGACTTCCGCATCATGACGGCAGATTTTCCGGAGGCGATTATCCGACCTAACCGCCGCGCCCACCGGCAGTTCGACGCCACAGATCGCATCGTCGCCTGGGCCACGATCGAGCTACCGTCCGAAGTGCTGCTGAGCCCGGTCGTCGAATGGCGCACCGGGTTTCCATACAGCGTTTTGGCGGAAGATCAGTCCTACGTGGGGGCGGCCAACAGCGAGCGCTTCCCCAACTTCTTCGCGCTCGACCTGCAAGCCACCAAGACGTTCGACATCAAGGGCTACCGCATCACCGGTGGCGTCAAGATCACCAACATCACCGGCCACGACAACCCGCGGCAGGTCGTCTCCAACGTCGCCGACGACAACTTCGGCGACTTCCGCAACAGCGTTCCCTTCAAGGTACGGATGGTGTTCGCCTTCCGCTTCTAGGGCCTGTTAACACTTGCCAGGTCGCTGCGACGGGAGCCCATTTTGTTCAATGCAAGGAACGACGAGCGCAATGTACTTTGAGTACTTGAGTGAGGAGAGACGCCGCAGTGGGCGAAATGGGACCCGTCCCTCCGGGTTGCCGGCCTAAATGGCCCCATGCGGCGTTGCTCGTCGCTCATTTGGAACGACCAAACCACACTCCTCGCGCCTTGCCTGGGGCCATTTGGGCCGGCAACGCAGCGACCTGGCAAGTGTTAACAGGCCCTAGCTCGAAACGGCAGCCTTTCCCGCTTGCGCCGCCTTGACCTTCGAGAGGTAGCGAATCATTCGATCGAGGCGCGCGCGGGTGTTCTCCTGGCCCATCAGCTCGAGCACCTCGAAGATGCCCGGCGATGACGATTTGCCGGTGACCGCGACGCGGCACGGATGGATCAGATCACCGGCTTCCACACCGAGGCCCTCGGCGAGCTGGCGGATCGTCGCTTCGAGCTCTTCCTGGCTCCACGGATCGACCTGGGCCAGCGCCTCGCGCAGGGCCTCCATGGGACCGAGCAGGTCCTTGCCCTTGATGTGGGCGTTGACAGCCTCGGGCAAGTAGGGGAACGCCTCGGTGAGAAACGGGGCGATGTTGTCGGCGAGCTCGTTGATCGTCCTCGAGCGCGACTGCCACAGGTCGATGAGCGCGAAGATGTGGTCGCGCCGCTCCATGTCGAGCTCTTCCTGCCAGCAGCCGCGGTTGTTCAGCTCGTCGCGCACCGAATTCATCAGCTCGCCTGCGGGCACTTCGGAGATGTACTTGCCGTTGAGCCAGGCGAGCTTCTCGGTGTCGAACACAGCGTTGGACGAGTGGACGCGCTCGATGCTGAACTCCTTGATGAGCTCGTGCAGCGTGAAGATCTCGCGATCGTCTCCCGGCGACCAACCGAGAAGCGCCAGATAGTTGACCACGGCGCCGGGCAGATAGCCCTTGTCCCGGAAGTACGTC
>JADFNY010000421.1 GCA_022563115.1 Acidobacteriota bacterium
GAACCGGTTGCAGGAGATTTCACGAAATCGCGCGGAACCCTGATTTGCCGTCCGGATGTCCCGGCCAAATCGTCCACGTACCGAGAGCTCGCGCCACGATCCGGCCTTGAGCGTCGGTTACCTCACCTTCGGCGAAGGCGACACGTCGACCACGCCGTACGACACGACCGGCGGCGACCAGAGGACCACGGCGCGCTGGATCGCTGAATTGAATCGAAAGCTGGAGCGTTCCACACCACTCCTCGGGGGCGATCGACGAGATCACCGCCGCGCCCAGCGCCGCGTCGAGCAGCGACGCGATCGCACCGCCGTGGGCGACACCGCGACGGTTGCAAACATGCTCCGCCAGTGGCAACCGCAACGACGCGGCCCCGTCAACGGCTTCGACGATCTCGATGCCGAGGTGAACACCATAGGGGGTCGGAGAGATCGGGGTCCGTTCGGTGCTCATGGTCGTCTACCCGGGGCCAGCAGGGTGCTGAAGAGCTCCCGACGAGAGCTCTTCAGCACCCTGCTCGAGGGAAAATGGGTGAAAGAATCGGTGCCGGGCGATGCTACGATAGCGCGCCACCCCGGATTTCCGCAGCGGAGAAGCTATGCCCTGGCCCCCCGCGGTCTCGTCCCGCCGTGTCGCCCTGGTTGTCTACGGTCTGGCGCTGTTGGTGTACACGACGCTCTCGGGGCTGCTGTTCATGGCCGGGCTCGATCCTCGCGCGACCATCGTGGTGACCCAGCTTGTCGGCCTGCTCGGACTCTCGCTGTGGCTTGCGCGGCTGATGAAGATCCCGGTCCGTGAAGCGTTCGCCCTGCGTCCCGCTGCGCCGGTCCACTGGTACATGGCGCTGGGCGCCGCGATTCCACTGCAGGCGGCCGGCGGCGCGATCCAGTTCGCCATCGTCAGCCGGCTGGCGGAAGATTCGCCGTTGCGGCGCGTGATGGAAGAAGCCGTGCGGCGATTCGTCGCAGCCGAAACCGGCTTCGACCTGCTGATGCTCTTTCTGGCGGCGGTGGCAACCGCGGCGATCTGTGAAGAGTTCCTCTTCCGCGGCCTGCTCCTGCACCTGCTGCGCCGGCGCAGCGGCTGGATTTCGGCAATCATCGCCAGCGCCGCGCTGTTCGCTGTGTTCCACCTCAACCCGATCGTCTTGCTACCCGTCGGGCTCGTCGGTGCTTACCTCGCGGTGCTGGTGTGGCGCTCGGGCTCGCTGTACCCGGCAATCCTGGCGCACGGGCTGAACAACGGCATCGCCTTGTTCGGCCTGGCGTTGATCTTCGACGAAGCGGTCTACGCCCGCTACCTATGGGTGATTCTGACCGTTTCGACCGCCACGTTCGCGATCATCTTCTTCGCCTACCTGCGGGCGACGGAAGCGCCGCGGCCGGCGGGGCGGCCAGGCGGCCTCGAGGGTATCGCGATCGACAGCGGGTTCGGCAACGGCCAACAGGCCGAGCATCCCGAGCAGGCCGAACAGTAGCGGCGCCATCAAGGGCGCCTGCAGGACCATGCGCCCGATGAGCTGCGGCGGCGGCCCGCCCATGTTTGCCGACAGGTGCAACGCCAGGCCCGCGAACCCCACGAGCATGGTGCTGAGCATGACGCCGACGTAGGCGATCTTGATGCGCTCGCTGCCACGCCCCGGGAGCATGACGACCACGACGCTGAGACCAGCGACGGCGGCGACCATGGCAATGGCCTCGGTCCAACTCCAAGCGCCGGCCCGATGATCAATCGCCGAGGTCACCGCGACAAAGGTGAGGGGAGCCAAGGCCACCGATCCGAAGAGCGTCGAGAGCGGCAGCCCGTCGCGACCCGCCGAGGCGGCGTGTATCAGCGCCCCGACGAGCCCTATGATCCACCCGGCAGCCATAGCGACGCCGTGGGCGCGGTACGCCCAGCGGCTCGGTCGCTGGCGAAGCGCAAGCACGAAGCTGCTCGAAGCGGCGACGATACTGTAGCCGAGGGGTAGTAACGCCAGCGTCCCCAGGGCGGGCGAATCGCCGGGGGCGGCAACCGCGTGCGACAGCGTCGCGGTGAAACCGAAGAACAGCAGCGTGCAACCCACCCCGAGGTGGAGCAATCGGTCGCGTGGGATCGGCAACTCGACGTGAGCGAACGGCGAGCCGACTTTTGATGCGCTAGGCTTGTCGGTGGTTGTTTCTTCGGGATCGGCACCCGTTGCCCGGCGCCATCGTTCGCCGCCCGGCTCAGATAGGTTTACCCACGCAGTATAGCCGCGCGCCGGACGCGGTAGCTGCCCGCAAGGGATCTCGCCGTGCTTGTCTCAGCCCTGATCACCTTGGCCGCCTGCGGCGCCGTGCAGGCGACGATCACACCGGCGGGCGCTTATCGGTCTCAGGCTGTGCAAGCCGACCCGGCCGCCCCCCCGGGCGACACCGCGTGGACGCTCGGCACGCTAGAGATCGGCGCGCTGTCCGGCGGGGGCAAGGGCAAGGTCTTCGACCGGGCGCGCACGCCGACGTCGATCGCCCAGGTGCTCGGCCGCGTCGCGTTGCACCTCGGCCCCACCGGCCGCGGGTGGCTGCGGGGAAATGTCTCGTTCGTGGTCGAGGGCGTCGGGGCTTGGATCGATCAAGACCCGAGCGCGTCAGGGGCCGGGCTCAACCTCTTGTTCCGCTACACCTGGGACGCGGATCGCTGGCGCCCCATGTTTCTCGCCGGCGCCGGCGTCTTGTACACCGACGAGCAGGTGCCGCCCGGCG